>SKWY01000432.1 GCA_007128675.1 Deltaproteobacteria bacterium
CGAGAGAGCTTGTCGAAGATTTGGCCCAAAGGAACCATCCGAACCTCGATCACGCTTTGCTGAAGCTCCTCCAAGCGGCGATCCAGGTTCCTGGCCTCCTTGTATAAATCCACCGCAAGCCCGGTAAAACCAAGAGAGTCCTTCAAATCATCGGAGATACGCTGCAGGTTGGTTTTGGAGACAACCAGCTCTCCCACGATCGTCATCAGGTAGTCGAGCTTGCTAATATTGACACGAACGGTCTGAGCCACGCTCTTCAACGAGGCAAACTCCTCACGCGCCGAAACAGCACGTGAGGCCGCCTTTGCCTCCGCGTACTCTGTATCGCCTTCATCCACAGCGGCAACAAAGGGGCCAACCTGAGTCAATTCACGAGACTCTGGATCCGAAGCCTCTTCATCGGCAGGTTCGGATTCCGAAGACTCTCTCGTCTTCTTCTTGCTCTTGCCAGGCGATTTCGCTTTGGAAGCCTTGGCTGTACCGCCGTCAGGCGACTGCTCACTTCGCCTACCAACCGTCTTGATCTCCACCTTGAAGTGTCGTACGAGCGCCTCCAAATCGGTCGCGGGTCGCTCCATTCCAACCAAAAGGTCGAAACCGATGGTCGCGTCTTCTCCGCCCTCACCCGAAGGCAGCGTCGAGATGACCTCCCCGACCTCCTTCAACTGATCCGAGAGGGCTGCCAGGTCCTTGTCGAACGTCATCAGATCGAAGGAGACTCGCACCCAGTAGAGGCTAGCCCCCATTCGCGCGTTCTCTCGTAGACGGTGCTCCTCGTACTCGGTAAGAACCGTGAGAATCTGTGGATCCAGCTCGAGATCCGCCAAGGGATCATCGGAGCCGACATCCGCCCTTTCCTCGAGAACGCTGGAGATGCGCTTCTCGAGCTCGTCGGCCCTCTCCTGTGAAGCCTTGTGACCGGAGCCGTCATCATCCTTGTTCACCTCGGCGATGATGAGATTGAGGGCCTCGATTCCTTCGAACAAGACATCGAGAATTTCCGCGCCAATCTGGATCCGGCCCATCCGAAGGCCATCCAGAAGATCTTCCAGCCGATGAGCCAGCGTGTTCATGCGATCCACGCCGAACATCCCGGAGAGCCCCTTCAAGCTATGAGCTGCCCGAAAAGCCGCATTCAAGAGATCTGGATCCAAACGCCCGCGCTTGGATTGATCCTCTAGCCTCAAAAGATCGCTCCCCAGCTGCTCTACGATCTCCTGGGCTTCGGAAAGAAACTCCTGAAGTGCTTTCTTCGTGATGCGCCCTCGCCCACCCGCCATGGCTCACCCTATGCCGAGATGACGGCGGACAAGATCCTGGAGATGAGCGGGATCGAAGGGCTTGGTGAGATACTCACTGGCTCCGAGCTCTAGTCCCTTCTGACGATCGCGCGCCGTGCTTTCGGTGCTGATGATTATCAGGGGAGTGTCCTTGTAGGCGGGACGCTGCCGAACGAAACGTACCAGCTCCAGACCATTGATATCCGGCATGTTGATGTCGGTTATGATCAGGTCGAAGCTTTCGCGGGGAAGGGCCTTGAGAGCGGCGTAACCCCCATCCGTTTCCACTACCTCGACGTTCTCTACCGCCTCCACGGCGGCCGAAACCAGGCCACGCATTGCGTCACTATCCTCGACGACGAGAACTCTATACTTGGCTTCTTTCATCGTGAACGTTGTAAGCCCCTGAAATAGGGCAGGAACAACGAGAGGATGCTAGCACGACACCAGCAGCGCCACAAGGTAACGTGCTATCAACAATACCGTTCACCATCGCATCGACTCCAGCCAGTCGCTCTTGCCCACCTGTCATGTCATGACAGGAAGCAAAGCCGAAGGTAGGCCTCATGCCGCGACATGTCACCTCGCTCACGCCAAGGGAGCTCGAAAGGGCTCTTGGCAGTCCCTCTCGGGTCGCCCCGGCCCTGAGAGCCATCCACAATTTTTCCACTCGAGGCCGATTACCAGAATCGGTCGATGGCATAGCAAAGCATCCCTGGGACGCCTTTCTTAGGTCCCATACCGTGCCGAGCTTCGAGATTGTGGAGCGCCTCGTATCAAAGGATGGAACTATCCGTCTCGTCCTTCATCTTGGCAAGGACCCTGTCGAGACCATCATCATTCCTGGCGCCGCTCGCACTACCGCCTGCATCTCTTGCCAATCGGGCTGCAGCAGGGCATGTCGATTCTGCGCAACGTCCCGGCTCGGTTTCAAACGCAACCTGGAGGCCGGTGAGATCGTCTTGCAGGTACTGCTCGCCAAGGAAGAGGCCGAGGCCGCCGGCCTGAAGACACCGACCAACGTGGTGCTAATGGGAATGGGTGAACCCCTGGATAACCTCGAGGAGGTCGTAAGAGCAATCGATGTCCTCGTGGCTCACCCTTTGCCTGGGATAGGTGCACGCCACATAACGGTCTCGACCTCTGGGATCCTACCCGCCATCCGACCATTCTTGTCCCGCTCGGCGGCTCAGCTGGCGTTGTCCCTGCATGCCACGACGGATGAGGATCGCCTTGCGCTGGTACCTCATAACCGCACTTGGCCAATCCGCCCCCTTCTCGAGGAGATACGCGCCGCATTGGAAGACGACGGCCGGCTCGTGCTAGTCGAGTACCTGCTCCTCGGGGGGGTGAACGACTCCGCCGCGGACGCACGGCGCCTCTCGAGCCTTCTAGAGTCTGTCCCCTGCCGCCTCAATCTCATTCCCTACAATCCCGTCGAGGGGCTGCCCTTTCACGAGCCTTCACCAGAGAGCCTGTCCGCCTTCGCCTCCGTACTTTCCGGCGCCGGCGTTCGCACTCTGGTGCGCCACCCGCGCGGCCGAGACGTAGCGGCAGCCTGTGGTCAGCTGGCAGGAAGCGTAGGCCCAAAATAGTACACGGCCCCGGGGGCTCTACAAAGAAGCTGCCACGAAAGCGTCCGCTTCGTTTCCTCACCCCGTAGCGCCGGGACCAGCCTGCGCCAAGACGGCTTCGACCTGGCCCCAATACTTATTAGTCCGGCTCGCCTGTGCTTCAGGACATGCTGGGCCGCTATTTCTTTGCCGGTAGCCCGGCCGCTCGACCCGTCTTCTTGCGAGTCTTTCGGATTGTCACGCTTGGGTCCAGATCGAATACGGGCCAACCGACTTCTCCCGCACCTTTCGTAGGCCGCCTCCCTGTGCCATCAACAAAGCCTGGCCTAGTGAATTCACCACATCACTCTTGACCGATGAGCCTCACTGGTCATTCTTAGGCCGCACCACTAACCCGGAGAGACCCTATGAAACGTTCTCAACTCGTTCTTCTCGCTCTAATTCTCGGAACCCTAGTCGTATCGGGCTGCTACAGCCATACCTACCGCACCGGTCAACGGCCGGCTCGGGCCGAGGCCGATCACTATGCCTGGCAGCACCACGTAATCTATGGACTGATAACTCTCTCACCCGACATCCAGCTCGATAACATTTGCCCCAATGGAGCAGCCGTCATCCACAACAGGATGACCGTGCTCAACTCATTGGTATCCGGATTGACCTGGGGCATCTACACGCCCACCATGGTACGAATCTGGTGCGCTAGCGGAGACGCCCAGGCATCTGTCCACGAGATCGAGATCGACATCACTCCGGAGCTGATAGAGCAGGCCAGGCTCATCATCCCCGACTTCGATGAGCAGGTGTTGACGCTTCATGAAGAGATGACGACAACACGCATGGCCGCCACTGACGCCTCAACCGGCA
>SKWY01000203.1 GCA_007128675.1 Deltaproteobacteria bacterium
GGCTAGCGGATCTGCGTTCTCATCCAGGTACGAGTAGGTGGCGTCGGGGCCGCCACCTACAATCGCGATGAGGTGCATCTCCGAAAGCGGAGAGTCGGCCTCGGGTGTCCGGTAGACGTAGTAGGCCTGGGCCGGCTCGCCATCCGAATCGAAGACACTGCTCCAGGTCAGCTCTACAGTCATGCCGCCCGGGACATCTGGAAGGTAGAGCGTCCTGGCCTCGCTCGGAAGAGTCTCTCCACCCGGGTTCTCTGGATCGGTCTCGGGCATGATCGCCGAGACCATGTATGTCCAGGCGCCGCGGCCGAGCCCGTCGGTCTCGGGCATTTCCTCATATGGATCGTCATCTAGGTCACCGGCGAAGTCGATGTCCACGTCGACTATCTCGGGCACCGCCGGAGGCATGGGATCCAGAACGAGGGCGCGCAGCACGTCGGAAACGACCTCCCCCGACTCCGTCATGCCGCCAATGAGGTAGATGAAACGATCATCCCTATGACCGGTCGCGAGGGTGCGAGTGGTCGGCTCCTTGCTCTCGTCGACAATACCGGTTTGAAGGACACGCCAGGATCCAAGGCCGCCGAAGCGTCCAAGAGAACTCGTCTCCACCGTTCCTTTCGCCGTATCAGTTGTGCCGCCGTCGCCTCCTATCGCATAGACGAATCTCGCCTCTCTCGTCGCCCGGGCCACCGCCATGGCGGGCGCGCGTCTTGCCTCGACCATCAAGCTGCCAGGGAGGAAGGCGGGCAGGCGTCCAGCCGGATTAGTTACCGTTATGGCCGACCATTCATCGAATGTATCGTCCTCGGTGTTCTCTACCCTCACTACGCAGACAGCGCCATGGTCGATGGCCGATGCGTCCAGGGTCGCGACTAGAAGCGAGCTGCTCGAGAGTTCCGTATCGAACGAGACATCGTACTCGAGGATAGCGCCCTGATCATTGCGGCATATGGCGGTCGCCGTCAGGCCGAGATCGTCGGATTCTTCATCGAAGAAGAAGTTCTCCCCGAAGATCGTAAGGTCTTCATCGCCCCAGTCGAGCTGCGTGGGATAGACGTCGTCGATGATGGGCGGAGCGATATCGGTGGCGCGGTAGGCGTCGGCGGCGAAACCGACCGAGCCGTCGGGGTTGACGACGATGAGGTCGTAGAAGCCTTCTGGGAGAGCCGGCACCACGGCCGTGAGCGTTGTGTCACTTTCGAAGGTGACGGCCCGAAGTGGCTCGGCGGTATCGAAGATCCCACTCGAGAGGTAGGCCCTGGGGGTGGCCTCGAAGCCGACCTCTCCCGCCGCGCGCTCATTCTCCTCCAGGGCATGGATGCTCACGGCGACGCGGGTTTCCGACTCGCCATAGGGAGGCACGATGGGCGGATCCGCCAGCGCGATGGTGGTCTCGCCGACCACCTCGATACCTTCCTCCAGGAAGGCATCGCAGCCTTCGAGACCTCGTACGATGAGATCATACTTTCCTGGCTCGATGGGACCGCTATCGGGCAGCGGGATCGTTGCTTGAACCAGGTTGGGCCTGTCCGGATCCCACGAGATGTTCTCCAGAAGAATCTCGCCTGTTTGATCCGTCCTGTCGGAGGGGAGGATGGCTACCTCGGTTGGTGCCTGGGAGAGTCGGGTGATGTAGATGCTTACACGCATGGCGACGGCGTTGAAGACTACCGGCGGGTCGACGAAGAAGATCGTCGGCCCGGTTTCGACCGTTATGGCAATGCCTTCGGTTGCGTCACCGCAGCCCCCCGGGCCGGTAACGAAGAGCCGGTAACTGCCGGGCTGCAAGGCGGTGAAAAACAATGTTGCCTCCGTACCGTCCTCGTTCACTGTAACGTTGGCAGCCCACTCGGTATGGGTATCGCTTTGAAGATATGCGTCAATCCCGGTCAGGCCGGTGCCCTCGACGGTGAACGCCGCTCCGCCCATGCAGACCGTATCGGGCGAAATGCTCGTCGCGTCCAGCTCGGGAGGAGGTATCACGCCAAGCTCGACTGTCTCGGTCGAGAAGCAATCAGCGGGCGGCGGGTTGGTGACCCTCGCCAAGTAGTCGACTCCCTCTACCAGCGAGTCTGCCTCTATTAGAGCGGTCAGCCTGCTGCAGGTGTACGCCCCCTCTACGCCGGGTAGGGCGGAGCAGTACCCGTGATCCGCAGCAAGATCGATCGGTGTTACGATGCTGCCGTCGAGGGTCGACTCGAGGGTCAAAGTGCCGACCTCGCCGTCGATCTCCAAGAAGCCATCTCCAATGAGGGTTATGGCCATGTCGGTTTGAGCCACGCAGACGGGGTTGGGCTCGATCGAGTCCAACGACGGTGGCGGCGCCACAGAGAGATCTACGTCCTCGGTGCTGGAGCAGCCCGCTGGAAGTGGGTTTTCCACCCGGACCGAGTGTAGACCGCTCTCGAGCGTTGCCTCTTCGAAGGTGGCCGCAAGCTCCGTGCAAGACCAGGCGTCGAGGCTCGCGTCATCCAGTTGGACGCAGCTTTCGTGCACGACGGTTACGCTCGTCGCTGGCACCTCGTTTACGAAGACCTGCGGCATGGAGCCGCGAAGCTCGAGCAGGCCGGTCCCCGTGATAGTCAGAATCGTCTCGCCCTGGGCGTTGCAGATGGGCTGGGGTGCGACGTCCACTAGAGATGGCGGTGGTACTACTGTCAGCGTTGCGCTTTCCTCGGAGTGGCAATGAGCCGGCTCCGGGTTTGTGACGAGAACATCGTGGCGGCCTTCGTCCAAGGCATCTTGCTCGACGCTGACGTTCAGGGTGGAGCAGGTGCGGACCTGTTCGAGGCCCTCGATGGGCTCACAGCCCTCCATGCTTTCGAGCGTTGCGATCACGCTTCCAATCCGCACCTCCGGCTCGTCGCCCCGGATCTCGAGAAAACCGCTGCCGGCCACCACCAAGGATCGGCCTTCCTCGACCAGACAGATTGGCTGCTCCGTGACCGAGGATACGGACGGCGGCGGGACTACGTGAAGCTCTACGACCTCGGTCGTTTGGCAATGTGCCGGCTCCGGGTTTGTGACCACGACGTCATGTGCTCCTGGCGCTAGATCGTCTACTCCCATCTCAACGGTAAGCGTCGAGCATCGCTGCACCTCATCATCGCGCGGGGTCTCAAGTGCCTCGCACTCGGTAGCCGACGGGACATAGTCCCGCTCACCTATCGACACCGTCGGCAGGCCCTCCCCGATAGTCAGGAACCAGGAGCCGGAGAGCACCAAGGTGTTCGTATGCTGGGCTGTGCAGACGGGAAGCGGCTCTATGGAGTCCAAGACGGGCGGAGGGACCGCGGCGAAGGCCTGCGCAAGGCTTGCCTCGCCGCCGGTGGCGTTTTCCACGTGGACATCGTAGATGCCGCGCTCGAGGGCCAGAGCCTCGTCGATTCGAAGCGTGAGTTCCTCCTGGCTGCTCCAAAGAACCCGGTCACCTTCGGGGTCGGTAGCGTCCTCGTTCAAAACCCATGCGCCACCGTCTGGAACCGTTGAGCCGTCGATATCTCCCATACGTAGAAGGGTCACCCGCGGTATGGCGAGTAGGGGCTCGTCGGTCAGGCCGTCTACCGGCGCAGGGGAGAAACCTTCCCCCCTGATCGTGATCAGGGTCTCGAGTTGTTCGCCGCAAACCACCTGTGGGTCGGCGCCGGTCGCAATCGGTTCGGGTCCTTCAACCGAGCGCCCGCAGCTCATGGCAGCGGTCGCCCCCCAAAGAACTCCA
>SKWY01000539.1 GCA_007128675.1 Deltaproteobacteria bacterium
AAAAAGACGGTGGAGGTAGTCGCAGAAAGAGACCGCCGGCTTGAGATGCTTTGCAAGTGTCTACGTGGCGATTCGAAGGCGAATTCGGGGGCAAGCATTGAACGCTCCTTCAGTTGGGTAATATTCGTGCTCGGGTCACGTTTTGTAAGACTAGCAAGAAGCGCACCGCCATCCAAGGCATTGAAACCACTGGACTCGGGCTTCTGCGACACAGACAGCACTGTCAGGGGGTCCTATTTTTTCACGCCACTATATCGGCAACGTCTTCTTTCGGTGCGTTCAATCAATCTCTTTCGAAGGAACCTATTCCACCGAGAAATCTGGATGATTCTAGAGAAATCAATTTGCAAATCGGAGCCCAGGCACACTCGGCACACCCTGTATGCCGTCAACGGGCCGTAGGAAAGTGATGCCAGCATCCATCCTGTCCCGGAGACAGGAATATTGAGGCCGAATGGCTTCACGGCAGTCGCCAAACGCGCATAGACATTGACCCGCTCCAGAAACGCATCCGGAGTCGTATCCTTTGTAAGACTTCCGGCACGTGAGAACACGCGGTATACCGGCAGCGGCACAGCGCACACATGCTTGGCCTGAACGGCCGTCAACACATTGAAGGCCACATCATCGGCGACGCGAGCCTCCTCAAATCGGGTCCCAACCCTCTCGACAAGCCGCCGTGAGTAGACTTTCGCCCAAGGAACGACATGCTCGAGCATTAGAGACTGGATCGTCGCCTCCGACGGCATGTCGAAATAGTTTCGACAAATACGATTCATCTCTTCGGATCGTTTTGACGGCGAGCCATCTACCTCCTGCACTGCTTCTGCAAGAAAATACACCAACTCGTCATCATCCCCGACATATTGGTCGAACAGATCGAACGCCCCAAAAAGAAACTCATCGTCGGAGTCGGCAAACACGAGGCGTTCGCCTTGCGCACACGCAAGGCCCACATTGCGCGCAGCCGCCGCACCCGAGTTCCGTGTCGTCGACAACCAGCGGATCATCGACCAACGGGCCTTGAGCGAATCCAACGCCGACTGATCGGGACTACAATCGTCCACCAAGAGCACTTCCAGGTCCGGGCGGTCGACCGGCACGGAACGTAGGAGCCGCTCCAACCGCTCCGGATCATCGTAGTGGGGGATTATCAGCGAGTAACGCATCGTGCCGCTCTCTTGACACACCTATAATGCCGCGCGTCTCCTTATGAGAGTGCGCCTCCCCGTCCCCATTAGATAAGCTCGTAAAGAGTGCTCCCTAACGGCCATCGAGGGCCAACAAGCCGTGAAGAAGGAGGTTCGCGCCCTTCCAGCACTGCTCATCCGATGTGTGCTCGAACTCGCAGTGGCTGAAGCCGCCGCGACTCGGCACGAAGACCATGGTGGTAGGTACGAGATCGGCGATGAACTGAGCATCGTGGCCGGCGCCGCTGTACATGCGCTTGTATGGGTAGCCGAGGGAGCGCACGCTCTCTTCCACCAAGCTCACCATCTCTGGGTCGAAGTCGATTGTTCTTCTCGACCATTGCTCCCTGAAGGCTACGGTGCATCCGTGAATCTCCTTCGGCAGGGACTCGATTACTCGGACCACCTGCCCTATGACCTTTGGATCCTTATGGCGGGCGTCGAGCGTGATCCGCGCGTACTCGGGAATTACGGTATGTACGTTCGGCGAACCCGAGAACTCACCGGTTGTGTACACGAGCGCTGAATCGAGCTTGTCAAGCTCGTCGTGCAAGTACTGGATCACGGCGGTCATGGCCCACAAGGCATCCTTGCGCATGGGCATTGGCGTGGTGCCCGCGTGATTCGCCTGCCCGCGGGTAGTAATCTCATAGTTGACCATTCCCAGCACACCTTCGACCACGCCGATATCCTTTTCCTCCGTCTCGAGCACGGGCCCCTGCTCGATGTGAAGCTCCATCAGAGCCCGGTAGGCCTCGGCATTGAAGCGATTAGCCTCCTCTCCCTTGTAGCCGCTCTTCTCGAGTGCCTCGTCGAAGGTGACCCCCTCACGATCCGTCGCCCCAAGCATCACCGACTTGTCGAACTTGCCGGTGATGACTCCCGAGGACATCATCGCCGGCGGAAAGCGCGAGCCTTCCTCGTTCGTCCATGCAAGCACCGTAATCGGGTGCCTCGTCTTGATGCCCTCCGTCACTATGGTCTCAACCGCCTCGAGAGCCGTAAGCACGCCGAGGATCCCATCGTAGTTGCCACCCTTCACCACCGAGTCAAGATGAGAGCCCATGGCGATTGCGGGCAGATTCTCGGTGCCCGGCAGAGTGGCATAGACATTGGCCATATCGTCGAGGGTGATCTTCATGCCCAGCGCCTCACAGCGCTTGATGAACTCGGCGCGGGCCTCGAGCTCGGGCTCGGTGAAGCACATCCGCGTAATGCCACCGCCTCCCGTATCACCAAAGGTACTGAAGGTGCGAATCTTCTCCTTGAGTCTATCTAGGCTGCACTCGACCATGAGTCCATGCTCCCCTTTGTAAGTGGTGCCGCATCTTGGGTTGGACGGCAACAATTTCATTCTTCCACGCTCTCGAGGGCTCGCAGGCACAAGAAAGTATCGAGTCTCTTTCTTGCAGCCACGGACCCCACCGTTGGTCCGGCCGGCGATGGTACACCACGCAAGCGAGTCCTTCTACCCGTGGTGTTGCAGGCGACACCCAAAAGTGCCTATGCGGAGTCAACTGGTATTGGTCCCGATGCAGAACTGCTGGTCAGCTCTGCCACGTCGAGCTGGATACCCAGCAACTGGCCGCTTCCTCGAGTGCGTGGCCTTTTTTCGGTCGCCGTGAAAGGGTGCTCAAGATGCCTTGCTCACAAATCCGACGTTTGTGTGTAATGAACTCCTAGCTAGGGCGTTCAACCTGGTATGCTTTCAATGAATCCAGCCCCGGTGACGAAAAGCCAAGCACCGGTTTGGCAGCGCGACGCCGCCAGCCTGGACGCGGTGGCCAGAGGGGATGAGGCTGCATTCGAGAGCCTTTTCAACAATCACTATCGCCGCGTCTACCGGCTGGCCAACGGCATTCTCCGAGACCGCGAGGAAGCCCGTGAGGTGGCTCAAGAGGTCTTCTTGAAGCTCTATCGAGCGGCTCCCAGCTGGCAACCGCGAGCGCGCATCGAGACATGGCTGCACAGAGTCACCGTGAACTGCGCCCTAAGCCTTCAGCGCCGATTGAAAGTCGCCGCGCGGGGACTGCTGCTGCCCGAGCCTGCCAGAGGTCCGGAGCGCACCGCCGCGCTAAATCAATCGGTGGCAAGAGTGCGGGCGGCACTGGACTCCCTGGCTCCCCGACAGCGCGCAATGGCCGTGCTCCATCTGGATTACGAACTCAAACCCGCTGAGATAGCCGAAGCGATGAAGATGACCTCCAATGCGGTACGTGTCGGTCTCTTCCGCGCGCTAAAACGTCTTCGGGAGGCCGCTGGCCCTTCGATCCCCCTGGATGCCCAGGAGCTATCGCTCTTGGAGCAGGCGGAGAATCAGTCATGAAGAGCATCAAGGATGTCTTTCGCACCGTTCTCGACGAAGAAATGCCCGATGAAACGGAGGCGGCCGAGGATCTTCGCAGCCTACAGGGCAAACAAGGTGGTCCTCGCATTCTGGTCCCCTTCGCCGCAGTGGCCGCCCTTGCCGGCCTAACGATTCTTTTTTGGCCTTCGCCTCCGGATTCCTCGGAAACACCTTCCG
>SKWY01000109.1 GCA_007128675.1 Deltaproteobacteria bacterium
GCCAAGGCGGGCAAGGGTGGGAAGCCGTTCGAGAGTCACCCCCCCGGAGACCTCGAGCGGCACGCGACCAGCCACAAGAGCCACCGCTTGGCCAATCTCGTCATCATTCATGTTGTCGAGCATGATTTGGTCGACCCCCACATCCAAGGCAGCTCGAAGATCTTTCAGGTTGTCGACCTCGACCTCGATCTTCAGAAGAGCAGGCGCGTTCCTTCTGGCAAGCCCCACGGCCGTCTCGAGATCGGCCACTATGGAAAGGTGGTTGTCCTTGATCAGGATCCCATCGAACAAAGCCATCCGATGATTGCGCGCTCCACCATGACGAACCGCCGCCTTTTCCAGAGAGCGCCAGCCAGGCGTGGTCTTTCGGGTATCCAGGAGCCGAGCGCGAGAGCCAGCCATCGCCTGAACGTACCTTCGGGTAAGGGACGCTATCCCCGATAGACGCTGGAGAAAGTTCAAGGCGGTACGTTCCGCCGACAGAATGGGAGAAAGGCGACCCTCGAGGTCCATTAGGACAGTATTGGAGGAAACGAGCTCCCCATCGGAGACTCGCCATTCGAGCCTGACATCTGGGTCGAGCCTTTGAAAGACGGCGGACGCTACGTTCAGGCCAGAGACGACCAACTCCTCACGTGCCACCAGAGAGCCCTTGCCCCATTGACTACTTGGAATCAGAGCCTGGGTAGTAGCATCACCGGGACCGAGATCCTCGTCTAGCGCGATATCGATGAGCCTCTCGGTCTGTGGGCTCTCTCCACCCATCATCTGGAAGAACTCCGCCGCACACTCGTAGCCTTGCTCTTCCTCTTCGTCCCAGCGGCCGCCTTCCCGGCCCTGCTCTTCTTCGAGACGGGCTCCTTCTTCGCCCCAGTGGCCGCCTTCCCGGCCCTGCTCTTTTTCGAGACGGGCTCCTTCTTCGTCCCCGTGGCCGCCTTCCCGGCCCTGTTCTTGTCTGAGGCGGCTCTTCTCTCACGGGCTGGCGACCTCTTGGCGGCACCAGCCTTGGCTATGAGCACCTTGGCATTGGAGGCAGGTGGCGTCTCCTTCAGCGCAGCACCTTCTTGGGCAGCGTCATCGCGCGCGACGACGAGGTCCTTACTATTCGATCCCGATTCATCGAGAGTAGTCGTAGACTCCTCGTCCTCATCGGTCGCCGATCCCAATTCGCCATCGTCATGTTCCAGCTGGCAGGCAATACGGGCATCCAGACCAAGCGATCGCAGAAAGGCGTCGACAGCCACGTCCACCCTTCCGAGTCCAAGGAGAACCAATCCTAGCTCATCCCATTGTGCCTTGAGTGCTACTGGCTCGATTCCGCTCGCCACATCTTCCGCCAGACGAGCAAGAGATGGCTCGACGACGGCCCTGCCAGCCTCTCGAATCTCCTTGGCCACGCTCGACTCTCCCCGACGCGGACCCGGCCCATTTGATCTTGGCATTGATGACCTCCGCAGGCGCCCGCCGGCGTGCTCCAATCGATTGAAAGCGGCCCCTCAAGCCTCGGCCAATCGGCCGAGGTTCTCTTCTAGACGTGACTGCTGTTCTCTGAGCGCCGCGACACGATCACGGGCTTCGGACACGACTTCGGCTGGAGCACGCTCGACGAACTTTGGATTCGACAAGCGTCCGTTTAGGCTGGAAAGCTCTTTACCGAGCTTCTCCAAGCTTCCGGCAAGCCGCCTCTTCTCCTCTTCTAGGTCCACGACTCCTTCGAGAAGCACGAAAACCTCGAGCCCCGTATCCACATGCACAGCAGACTTGGGTGGGCGCTCCCCCGGCTCTTCCACGACCAGAGACTCGGCGTTTGTGAGAGCTGTAAGATACCTCGAGTGGGACTCGAAAGCAGCGCGAGTCGAAGGATCCGCGGACTGCACTCTTATTGGAACACGCCTCTTGGGAGGGATATTGGACTCGCCACGAATGGTTCGCACCCCACTGATGGCGGAGATGATCGGAGACATGGCTCGTTCCGATTCATCATCGAGCCTCGAAGTTTGGGCTTTTGGATACTGGGCAACGACTATCGAGTCGGGGTGTCCTTCCCCAAGCGGTAGCTTCTGCCAGATCTCCTCGGTTATGAACGGCATGAAAGGATGGAGCAATCGGAGAGCAACGTCCAGGCAGTGTACCAGGACAGCCTGCGCCGACGTTCGTGCCGAATCTCCGAGTTCACCTCGCAGGGCTGGCTTCGAAAGCTCGATGTACCAATCGCAGAGCTCGTGCCAAAAGAAGCCGTAAACCGTGCGGGCGGCATCATCGAAACGATAGTCCTCCAAGGACCCTTGGGCATGACTCACGGTTTGCTCGAGCCTGGAAAGAATCCAACGATCAGCGAGCTCGAGTGGTCTATCCCATGGCTCATTTCCATCGGGGCCATAGCCCTCGAGGTTCATTAGCGCGAACCGAGCAGCATTCCAAATCTTGTTCGCAAAGGCTTGATAGCCGGCCACCCTATCGAGTGAAAGCTTCACGTCCCTCCCTTGTCCAGCCATCGAAGCCAAGGTGAAGCGAAGAGCATCGGCTCCGTACTTGTCCGTGACATCCAGGGGATCGACCACGTTCCCTCGAGTCTTGGACATCTTCTGCCCCTTCTCGTCGCGAACCATCGCATGCAGATAGACCGTTCGGAAAGGAACCTCCCCCATGAAATGAAGCCCCATCATCATCATCCGAGCAACCCAGAAAAAGATGATGTCGAATCCCGTCTCCATCACCGAGGTAGGATAAAAACGAGCTAGATCGGCTGTCTTCTCCGGCCAGCCAAGGGTAGAGAAAGGCCACAGAGCCGAGCTGAACCAGGTATCGAGAACATCCTCATCTTGCCGCAAACCAGAGTCTCCACACTCCCCGCACGCCTTGGGATCGTCGCGTGAGACCGTCACATGCCCAGCCCCGCAGTACCAGGCCGGAATGCGATGTCCCCACCAGAGCTGCCGACTGATGCACCAATCCTGGATGTTTCGCATCCAATGAAAGTAAGTCTTCTCCCAGCTTGCCGGAATGAACGAGGTCTCACCTTTTTCGACGGCCTCTATCGCCGGGGCGGCCAGCACATCGGCCTTGACGAACCACTGCAGGGAGAGAGTTGGCTCGACCACGGCGTTGCAGCGCTGACAGGTTCCCACCGATAGCTTGTACTCCTCGGTCTTCTGCAACAAGCCAGCCTCATCCAAGTCCTCCAGCACCCGTTTACGAGCCTCGAATCTGTCCAGTCCCGCATAGGGCCCACCATTCTCGTTGATCAACGCCGCATCATCGAGGACTCGTATTTCCTCGAGCCCATGACGGCGCCCCGTCTCGAAGTCGTTGAAATCATGGGCTGGGGTCACCTTCACCGCCCCAGAGCCGAACTCGGGATCCACCAGAATGGGATCAGCGATTATCGGAATGAGACGGTCAACTAGTGGAAGGCGAACCTTCTTTCCGATGAGCTCCTTGTATCGCGCATCGTCGGGATGCACGGCGACCCCAGTATCACCAAGCATGGTCTCGGGCCGAGTAGTTGCAACAACCAACGTCCTATCGGTTCCGTCGACTGGGTAGACGAGATGCCAGAGCTCGCTCTTCTGCTCCTCGTGCTCCACCTCCAGGTCGGATATTGCTGTACGGCAACGGGGGCACCAGTTGATTAGGCGACTCGCCTGATAGATCAATCCTTCCTCATAGAGACGAACGAATACCTCGCGGACAGCCCTAGAGAGCCCTTCATCA
>SKWY01000145.1 GCA_007128675.1 Deltaproteobacteria bacterium
CCAGGTGAGTGAAGGGGTTCCTCGCAATGCCGTAAGCGCCGTTATCGTGTTCTCGACTCGCTCGATATCACCGTCACATGCGCTCGAGATTCTGGGGAGATCGTGATTATCGAGAAGAGTGACGAGGCTGTAGCCCGCCCCATCTCCGTATAGATGGTCCATCGAAAGCACCGAGGCAAGTCGACCCAGTGGTGCATCCCTGCAAAAGACGTCGACCAAGGCGAAATACAAGGGGAAGTCGAAAAGAGCGTCGAACCCCCCTTCATGAAGCGTCTTCGCAAGCTTCTCTGGGTCTCCCTCCAAGTCTTCACCCAACAGGTAGAAGCTCTCGCCAGCAAATGCCCTCACATCGGTATTGAAGCGCCTCCAGAAAGAGAGGGGCACATGCTTGACCGCATCTAGCCTGAAGCCGTCCGGCCTGACCTCATCGATCCAGAGCTTGGCGTGGGAGAGAAGGTAGTCGTACACCTCGGTGTTCTCCTGATCGAGATCCGGCAACCCGTGAACCTCTCCGCGAATCAGTTGATCGGGACAGTCCCAATCCTCTATGGGACCAAGCCGATTGAACCAACCGGGGCGGGCCTCGATCAGAGGAGCATCGTAGCCCACATGATTCACCACCACATCCAGGAGAAGGCGCATATCTCGGGAGCGAAGATCTTCCGACAGGGAACGCAAGTCCCCGAAGCTGCCTAGGCGAGGCCAAGGGGCCATGTGATCTTCCACCCAATATCCGTGAAAAGCACCCCACCCATGAAACTCCTTCTCTCTCGAAAGATACACGGGCGAGATCCATAGAGTCCCGACACCCAGCTCCTCCAGCCAATCAACCCTATGGCGCAAGCCCTCGATGGTCCCACCATAAAAGCCGTGTGGGTCGGTCAGCTCTTCGGCCTTGCCGGCTCCTGGCGGGCGAGCAAACCTGTCGACCATGGCAAAGTAGATCGAGTCTCCAGAAGGCGCCGGCAAGGGCTCCCAATCATTTAGGGGTTTCCTTGTGCCTCTTGCCCGAACCGCGTAATCGTCTAGACCGGGCTCGGAACCTCTTCGAACGGTGGTCTCGGGCAACCCCGGCCACAGCGCGACGAATGCATCGTCGGCAAGCACGCCCACTTGCCTGGCGATCCTCTCGGCGACCTCGGATATGGCCTCGTCCTCTCGTTGATGATCGTAGAAGAGAAAAGCAGGATCCTGCACCTGCAACGACGAGGCTCTGGCGAGATCAGCGGTCGGAGCAAGCGTTACGCGCGTATCGACCGTCCAGCGGTACCGGCCGGAAAGCTGTGAGTAGAAAGCCGCTCGAGTCTCTACGAGAAGGACCAGCTGAGCATCATCGGCTTGTCGCGCTATTGCCGCCAGCCGTCCCTGGCTCGTTGGAATCAAGGAGAGAGCCTCGTCATAACCCCTTTCACCAACGAGCTGGGGCATGATGTTGCGGCGTTTCAATACCGTCATCACGGCATCTTCCAATGTGGCGGGCACCGGGCTCGTACTCCTACTCACGAGCTCGTCGCGAACCATGGCAACCACTACCGAGACCGGCTCCGCCGCAACCCTCACGGGAGTAGCAGTCTTTGTCGTCGCACACCCGAACATGTGAAGCAAAGAGAGAACCAGCGCCAGAGAAAGGCCGAGGGCTCCCACCAAAGCAGCCGGATTTCCTTTGCTTGCATGGCGGCGACTTCTTGGACCAATGAGCAAGGTCCCTCTTGTGCTTGAACCTAGAACCATGCCTCGGCCTCCAACGCGATTAGGTGATGCCAGTGGCGACTTCTACCATCAGCCGCCTCGCCGCCCAACCGATCGAACTGATCGAAGCTCGTCACTACACTGGTCGTGAAGGCGTCATGAATGTTCGAGCGCTGTGCACCATAGAGAACTCGTAGCGAGGGGCGGCTCTGGATACCGAATCCCTTCGGATTGAGTACAGGGCCAACCTTGATCTGCCATGTATCGCGGCGGTCGGAATCTCCAAACTCGATCGGAATCGATTCGGGTCCACTGGCGAAAACGGAGTTCCAATGCTCGCGCCACATATTCCCGTTGTGAGATAGCTCTCGTGCCAGGCTGGTCTCCGCAAGGAAATGAACCGTTTCGGTCAAATAAGCCTGAAGACGCAGCACGGTGGAGTAGAACGTCCGATCATCCTCGGTCACCACGATGCCCTCGTTGTCCTGATCCCAGTGGTAGCCGAAAAGCGTGGCCCAGGCCATGTCGAGACGCCCAGGGAGAAGCGTCAGCAGCATTTCGTTGCCAACATTCACCTGATAGCGCTCATCGGTGAGGCCCGCGATGTAGATGGTGTACTCGCGGCCACCTAGCTGCTCGGTGTAGAAGTTGTCCGGGTGACGCCGCTCGAAGTTGGCGAAGAGATTGTTCCATTGGAGTGGGCCGACTCCTCCGAAACCGAGATATCCTATCAGCTTCCACGAGGTGGCCGAGGTAGGCTCGGGGGGTCTGCGCCGGTAGAAGAGGTCCTCCTGACCGGGGTTCTCCTCCAGAAATGCCTCTACCACCCTCCGGTCCACGAAGTCGACGTAGCGCACCTCGGGAGTCGTATGCGGAGCGTGCAGTCCTCGATCAATTCGGGGCTCGTGACCCACTTGACCTCCTCCACCAATCTCCAGCCCTCGAACCGGACGAATGCGAACTAGGCCGCCGGCCGTCGGGATCGGGTTGTACTCGGCCCCACGAATGAAGAAGCCCGAATCTCCGAGGCCCAACATCAGATCGATCTTGTCCTGGCGCCAAGACGCGCTCATCCCAACTGTCTCGAAGAAGATCTGTGCCGGCCGCATGTCGTAGAGACCAAGCTCTCCCATCCAGGTATCGAGCGTGCCGATACGCCAGACCAGGTTGTCCAGACCAATATTGCCCGCGGTTGCGTAGAGCTGAGTCAACTGGAAGGCATCGAGCCTGCCTCCTCGAACGTCGGCTCCCATTACCGATCCGCCTTCGATCTTGAAGTGCACGCTGGTCCAGACATCCTCTGGGTGTGGCTCTAGAAGATCGAGCTTCAGCTCCAAGGCGGCCCATGGACCCTCGTTCAGAAGACGACCGTAGAGCGGCCAGAAGCCGAGCGTGCCATCCCCTCCCTGAAGGTCGGGCCGCGACATGATTCGAAAGTATCCGCCGATGTGCAGGCGCTCATTCAAGCCCAGAGCGGACGCGGGTGGAAAGAGAAACAATGCGGCAAGGACTGCGAGAATGAATGCACGAGCTCTTGCTGGAGACACGGGAAGGCGCGGCGAGCCGATCATCTCGCCGCCTCGAGGAGCACGATGCTCCGGGGCATGGCGACATACGTGGCATCGGTAATCAAGGGCGGATCCTCGAGAGTCACGTTGTGAGTGATTTTCGGATCGGAATCGTACTGTTCGAAAAAGGGTGAATCATCGAACCACTGCTGCGTGTCGAGTAGCCGCATCCACATTCTCTCCTCTGGCAACCTGAACTCCACCTGGTCTTGCTCCATGTTGATTATCAGGAAAAGCTCCGGACCAGCGCTTTCATCCCAGTAATGCTTTGCAATATGCCTTCCGTGCCACACTCCCCCTTCGGCGTCACTATTGTTTGCGTCCTTCCAGGCGAAGGGTGCCGAGCCTCCGTATGTGTCGGGGGCGAAAGCGTAGGAACGCTCCTTGCGTAGTCTAATCAGCTTCCTGACATAATCGTGCATGCGAACACGGGGATCCTGGCTTCTGTAGG
>SKWY01000530.1 GCA_007128675.1 Deltaproteobacteria bacterium
AGATCACAACGGAGCCTACCGAGGATCAACTTGCCGCTTGGTGGTGCTCCGCACTCTGGAGCATCGGATACGAAAACGCCGGGATCGTTGTTGCCACATCTCGCGCCTAGAATCTCCATCGCCGCAAAACCAGCTACTCTGGCTCGGTTCGGGATCTCGCAGGCCCCTCCTTCACTCTCCAGAACCGGAACATAAACCGTAAATGATTGTGGAACCTCGCCGCGCTCGAGAATCTGCTGAATAAGCGGGCAGAAGTTACTCGCCCCTTGGCTCATCATATTCCCGGTATGCACATCCGCCTCTTCACCAGTGAAGGTGTTTATGCACTGACCGATGCATAGTCCGGTACTCGAATCTATTTCTGGGCTGCCATTCTGATCGAAGCAGCCCTGCGCCACCAAATCTCTGATATGCGGTACGCCCATGCCACTGCCTTCATTGAGCGTGGTCCACCCCGCATTGGAGGGAGCCCCAGGTTGATCCTGATAAAGAAAGCAGTGCTCGCAGGCCCCCGACTCTAGAGCATCCGCTAGAGAGCAGCTGGGCACTACCATCGGAAAGACACACTCGTTGTTTGGCCCCCCGGAGACGGCGATGGCAGCCGAGCTAACGTTTGCCTCGCGACGTCCCATGATTCGAGAGAAGCGAAGCAGTACGGCCGTCTCATTTGCGCGACGATCCAGGACCCGTACTGCGTTCGCGGTGCCTGCCTCCTCAGGGCTAGGTTCGGGTCCGAAGGAGGTAAATGTTTGCTCCAGCTCGTTCCAATAGCCGAATATTATATCGTCATCGGATATTTCACTTCGTCGAAAGTCTGCAAGGTGCTCCTTTGCATACAAGCGCACTTGTTCTCGAGCGCGCTCGATCCCATGCTCGGTTCGATCGAGCTGTATCGACCCAGCTAGTGAAGCCGCATCGACGGTGTTCTGAAGCTCCCGCCTCACGGTGTAAAGCTGGCCAAGATCGAAGACGAGCGCGCTGACTCCTATGAGAACGACGAGAAGCACCGCGACCAGGACGAGAATCACTCCTCCTTCTTCGTGTTTCGATCGTCCCAGGCTATCTCGATCTTTCATATCTCTGTTCCGGCAGCAGGATTACTGGAGATTCGTCTCGGGTTCGTCTTCGGGAGTCACCGCGCAACATGCTTCTGTAGAGCCCATGGATTGCCGCGGCTTCCTCCGAGTCCAGTCCCTCGGCTGGACCGACCTTTGTCGCGAGCTGCTGTGCTTGGAACCAAGCAGTGTAAGCCTCCCCGTGATCGGGACGAATGTTCTCGCGGCGGGCGCCTGCGCATCCGCTTGCAAAGAGCAATATCAACACCACCATGGTGGCTAGAAGGCATCTCCATGAGGCCATCCCAAGCCTTCTCAAGCGCGGCTGCTGATAATGCAGGGAAGCATGCGGGCGTATGCGCGATGGCACGTGAATGCCGTATGGCCTGATAGGCATGCCGAGCCCGTCCTCGATGACGAAATAGCGGGATATTGATTTGGCCGATATGGTCGAGGCCATGCCTTCCTCTCTCATTGCTCTTCTCCTTCGGTCGGAAACGCGGGAACAGGGCGGCCCAGTGCCTCACAGACGCGCACGAGATTGCTACGGGCCTGGGAGAGGCTTGGATCGTTCATCGTGGCCTCTAGGTAGAGCCGATGCGCGGCCCCGAGATTGCCGCGAGTTTCGTGCACCAAACCGAGGTTGTTCTTGGCGAGAGCGGCGGTCCCGCCTTTGTGAAAATGTCTTTTCGCACGCTCTAGATCGCCAAGCGCGCCATAAACGAAGCCGAGGTTGTTGTGGATGCGACGAGAATGGGGCTCCAAGGCGAGGGCCCGTTGATACGCAGCCAGGGCTTGCTCATGGCGCTCCCGCAGAAATGAGTTGAAGCCCATGTTGTTGTGGTACGCGGCTTGTCGAGAATCTAGCTCTATTGCTCTGGCATGCGCCTCGCCCGCGCACTCATGACGACCAGCGGCATCGAGGAGAATGCCGAGAGCGGCATGGGCAGCGGCATACTCTGGGTCGACGGCGCTGGCCTGCTCGAGTGCGGGCTCGGCCAGTTCGTGAAGCTTGAGGCTCGTGTAGACTCTTGCCAAAAGGTAATATGGCTCCGAGCTTTCGGGGCGCATGCGCTCAAGCCGGCGGAAATGGGGTAGCGCCTGGGCGGGCTGATTCGCGTTGAGAAGGGCGATCCCTATGTCCCGATGGAGTCCATAGGGAGCCTTGTCGAATGATTCGTCATCCTCCATCCGTTTTGGCATGGAGCTGCAGCCTGTTGCCGATAGCAGAGCGACAGTGACTATGCCAACCAATACTCTTGTAGCCTGCCTGTGGTTCTTTCGGCGGGCTTCCGTGGTCGATGGCCTTCTTGTGTACTGGAAGGATGACGGCATCACTCCCCCAAAAACACGGGCAATAGTTCTTGGTAGATTCGAACTACCGCGGGACCGAGTAGGATCGAGAATAGAGAAGGAGTGATGCAGAGGACGAGGGGAATAGACATCTTGACCCCAGCGGCCGCTGCCCGCTCCTCGGCCGATGTCATTCGGCGTATTCGCATGGACTCCGCCTGAATGCGCAGTGATTCCGATATGGACGTTCCAAAGAGCTGCGTTTGGATGATGACCGCCGACAAGCTTCGAAGCTCCTCGACTCCAGTGCGGTCGGCTAGCCTGCGAAATGCATCCCCGCGAGCTGCGCCGGCTCTCATCTCGAAAGAGGTCTGCGTAAGCTCATCAGCCAGAAGTGGTGAGAAGAGGCGAACTTCTTCCGCCACGCGGTTGATCGCCGCCTCCAGCCCGAGCCCAGCCTCGACACAGGTGACCAGCAGATCGAGGGCATTCGGTAGCGCTTGTTTGATTTCCTTTTGGCGTTTATTGATGCGGCCCATCAGCCAAAAGGTCGGCAGATAGAACCCTACGGCCATGGAGGCGATGGTAAATAGTAATGCGTTGAGAGGGGCGTAGGATCGAAGCGTATTGAGGCCAAGAAACAACAAGGCCAGCGTGAGGCCGAGAAGTACCTTGGCGGCCAGATAGTTGATTAGAGCGCTGTCTCTTCGCAAGCCGCCGTGTGAGAGCTTGGTGCGCAAGCGCCCCAGTTCGTTTGCATTACTCGGCGTGGCCACGCGAGCGATGGACGAAAGAGGCGATCTCCCGCGCCGCGTATCGGGCTTGGGACGTACTGTTGTCCTGCCGGCGTCTGTGCCGATGACCGCACGCCGCAGGCGTTCTTCAAGGGGACTGATGCGGGGCGAGGCTGCCAGATGTCGAATGCCCAACACCAGGAAGAGGACGCCAACGGAGGTCATTCCCATCACGGACGGATAGAGCCAGTCTCCTTCGAAGAGATGGGATAGGACCTCTGGCATTAGTACTCCACCTGCGCGAGCTTTCGCATCCAAACAATCCCAGCGCCCCAGAAAAGAAGGCCTGCAAATAGAATCATGCGTCCCAGAAGATCGGTGAATAGCGGAGCCACGTACTCGTAGTTCAGCATCGCTACGGCAACCCCGCTCACGAACGGAAGGGCTCCGAGGATGCGGCCTGACATTCGTGCTTCGCTGGTGAGCGCTCGGAGTTTTCCGTAGAACTTGTATCGACTACGGATGGTGCTCGATATGTTCTCCAGGATCTCGATTAGGTTGCCGCCGGTTTCGTGCTGAATGAGTAGAGAGGTTGCGAAGATGCGAAGATCGAGATTGCCTGGAACCCTTTCGGTCATGTTGCGCACCGCATCCCTCATGCTGGCGCCGGCTTGCTGTTCCTCGAAGCAGCGACCGAACTCGATGGCGACCGGTATGGGCATCTCGGACGTCACGAGCTGAAAACCCGAGGAAACTCCGTGCCCCGCCCGTAGTGATCGAACCATCATGTCTAGAGCGTCCGGAAGCTGCTCCGATATTTTTTCGCTGCGCTTCTTACGAGCGGCAAGGGCTACTGCGATTGGTGCGAAGATGGAAGCTGGAACGACCAGGAAAATGAAAAGAGAAGGTGCGGGCAACATAAGTAGGAGTGCTATCGAGGCTCCCGCACCGAGTGAAAGCCCCATGCCGAGCATGCTCGCCACTGTCCAGTCCAGATCGGTCTGGGCGAGAATCTTCTCGAGCTCGGTGGTAAATGGGAGCCGAGAAATTGCTCGTTGGATACTCGGATTCTTGGCCATTCTGCCCGTTCTAAGAAGCCCACCGGCCTGTGCCTCGCCTCCACCAAGAGCCCTTAGCCGGCGTTTGAGCTCACTCTGTTTACGCTCACGTTTGTAACGGAGACCGTAGTAGATGGCCTGGGTCGCGAGAAGGACGGCGAGCGCTACGGTGAGCAAGATGAGGGTCATGGCTCGAAGCTCATCTCCATGTCGTTTCCGGAGCGCTTGATAAGCTCGAGGCAGCGAGGTCGAATCCCGGTGGGCATTAGCTTTCCGAGAACTCGGCCATCGGGGCCTATGCCTTTCCTTTCGAAGACGAAGATGTCCTGTGTGGTGATCATGTCGCCTTCGAGGCCGGTTATCTCGGTAATGGAGGCCACCCGGCGTCTTCCGTCCTGGAAACGGTTCAGGTGAATGATGAGGTCGATTGTGCGGCCCACCGTTTGGTTGAGCAGCCGCTCGCTGAAGTTGGCGCTCGCAAGCCCCGCCATGTTGACGACGCGGTGAATGGCATCACGGGCGTTGTTCGAGTGTATGGTCGTCATGGACCCCTCGTGACCGGTGTTCATGGCCTGAAGCATGTCCATGACCTCTTCGGCGCGACACTCACCGACGATAATCCGGTCGGGACGCATACGCAGGCTGTTGCGAACTAGGTCCCGAGCTCGCACCTCTCCACGTCCTTCCACGTTGGGCGGTCGTATCTCGAGTCGCACGACGTGGGGTTGCTGAAGTTGAATCTCCGCTGCATCCTCGATCGTGATGACCCTCTCCACGCTCGGGATGTAGGAAGAGAGCACATTTAGAAATGTCGTCTTCCCCGTGCCCGTGCCCCCCGAAATTATGATGTTCAGCTTGGCGCGAACCGCCGCGCTCAAGAAACCGAGCATGTCCTCGGTGATCGTTCCATGGGTGACGAGATCCGCCGCGGTGAGTGCCCGGACACCGAAGCGACGTATGGATACTGCCGGCCCGTCTAATGCTAGAGGGGGAATTATTGCGTTGACACGGGAGCCATCTGGCAGGCGAGCATCGACCATGGGAGATGTCTCATCGACTCTTCGGCCTACACGGTTGACTATGCGGTTGATTATTTGGAGGAGATGATCGTCATCACGAAAGCTGACATGGCCCCGTGAGAGGATTCCATCACGCTCCACATAGACCGTCTTGTGATTGTTGATGAGGATATCCGAGATCGTTGGATCGGCGAGCAGCTGCTCGAGTGGTCCGAATCCCGTGACCTCGTCGAGAAGCTCCTGCACCAGCCTCTCTCGCTCGATGCGGTTTAGGGGCAACTCGGAAGAGGTAAGCATTGGAGCGATTACCGATCGCAGCTCCGAGCGTAGCTTGTCTGGCTCCAGATCTTCTAGCTTCGAGAGGTCTAGATCCTCGATTAGCTGATTGTGGATCTTAATCTTGACGTCCTGATAGGCTCCGGAGCCCTGCTTCTGGCCTGGGGCCATTTGGGCATCGGGGCCTGCCTTCAACCGGTCGCGTAGGTTCATTGAACGAGCCTCCGTAGGAGGCCACGCCGTTGCCGCTGCGTGGAAAGGCCGATGTCGATCGAGAGGAGCGGCAAGAGAGAGTTGATGTCTCTTGTGACCCGTGCTCGCGGTGCGGACGCCGACAAGAGTTCACCCCGGTTGATAACGCCAATTATGGTAGGAAAGTCGTTCGAAACCACACCGTCGATCTTCCGGCCAAGAGCATCCTCGACGGAGTGTAGATCGAGCCCCTGTTTCTGGAAGCGGTTCAACAACACCTTGATCTTCTCGGGAGCATAACCAAGCTGCTTGAAGACTGTGAGGCATCGGTAGGCGTTCTTGAGTGCAGGTACGTCCGGGGTCATGGTCAAAGCGATGTGCTCGCTCTTATCCATAGCCAGAAGAGCCAGCTCGGAAAAATCGCGGAGCCCATCTAGGATGACGTAGTCGTAATGTCGTTTGAGAAAGGAAAGAACTGTAACGAGATCCTCTCCCTTTAGGTCCTCGGAGTCGTCGAGCATGGCTTGGGCAAGCACCTGCAAGCCGCTGGAATGTGTTGCAAGCGACTGGTGAAGGAGATCCTGGTCTAGGCGATGCATATTTCTTATGACGTCGAAGAAACCATATCTGGAGGTTACGTCCAGAAAGACCAGGACATCGCCCATTTGTAGATCGAGATCGACAATGACTACTCGTGCCTTTGGAGCCTCGGCGATGATTGTGCCGCCGAGATTCGTGGCAATGGTGGTCGCCCCGCTTCCGCCCTTGGCGGCGAAGACGGCGATCATCTTGCCTTCTGGCAAGTCATTTGCCTGGGCGAACTCTTTCAGGTTCAAAATGGCCCGGCGAATGTCTCGGTCTTTTTCGTCCAGGTATGCGAAGTCGCGGGCGCCGGCACGCATCGCCGTTAAGATGGTCTGGGAGCTGCGGTCGCGTGACACTACAATCGGGGAAGAACCTGGTATGCGAGAGAGTTCCTTGACGATGGAGAGCACCGACTCGCGAGCTCGGTCGAGGAAGAGAAGGGCGATGGATCCCCTTACTTCACGAAGGCGCGGCAGGGCTCGTGTTGGATCGGGCTCGGAACCAATCACCTCGGCTACGCCGGTTAGCTGATGGCGTATCAAGGCCTCCTCCGGAGAGCTTGCTCCAACGATGATGACGGGAGTTGTGTTCCGCATGGCGTTCGGTGTCCTAGATCTCACGAATGAACCCGATGGGGCCGGCTGGACCCCGCTCGATCTCGGAGGTGGCGACAGGAGGCCTGCTCTGCTCATCTTGGTCGGTTGACCTCCTTTTGACAGGCTCTATACGTCCTAGTAGGAAGAGCTCGAGGTCGGTTGGTTCGGTAAGCTCGTCTTCTCCTGGAAGGAGAGATATGTCGGCTTCATCTATTGGCCTGACTAGCTTTGCCTTGACCACAACCAGCAGCTCCGTTTCTTCGCGCTGGAACGCGGTGGAACGAAACAGGGCTCCAAGGATGGGGATGTCGCCTAAAAGGGGCACCTTGTCGCCAACCGAGCGCACCTCGTCGGAGAGGAGCCCGGCTATGGCAAAGCTTTGACCGTCCTCCACCCTTATGGTGGTGGAACTCTGGCGGGTTCTGAATCCCGGAATGTCGAAGCCGCCTAGAGTAACCCTCGTCGTGGGATCGGGTTCGGATACCTCCACGTTCAACTTGAGGCTGATACTGCCGCTGCCCAGAACGGTTGGGATGAAGTCGAGCTGCACACCGAATCCCTTGAACTCCACGGTGGTTTGGCCCAGGTCGCGAGCGATCAAGAGCGGCAGCTCACCACCTGCATGGAAGCTTGCTTCTTGTCCCGAGTAAGCGACCAACGTTGGTTCGGCCAGGGTGTTGGCTAGGCCTTCCCGAGACAGGATGCTCAAAACGGCGCTGAACGGAAAGGCGGAGAGGCCCGAGGAAAAGAAGAGGTTGAAGGCCTCCTGGAAGGCTGGGGATCCCAAGGATGGCGGCGTGCCTTCCGTGCCAGGCACATCGAAGTAGGAACCCGCTACGCCCGGAGGCGGTTGTCCGGCGATGTATGGGCCTGCGTCGCCGCCCTGCCAGAGAATGTTCATTCCGATTCGTCGTAGGGCCGTGCGGGATACCTCGGCGAACCTGACCTCGAGCTGGACCTGTTGATCTCCCTCGACTTCGATCAGATTTGCGAGCTGCTCGGAGTAGAGGCCAGCAAGGTCAGCAACACGACTGGGGACTCGCAGGTCGGCCACTCGTCCTGAAAGCACCAAGAGCTCGCCGGCCGCGCTCACCTCGATCTGTTCGTCAGGAAACAGCTTCTCGAGCTGAGCGCGGAGTTGGCCGAGATTTCGGTTCACCTCCACCGAGACAACCAGGGGATTGTCGTCTTCGTCCCAGAAGATGATATGGGTGCTCCCCACCTTTTCAGCCGTGATCAGTACCTGGTTCTGAGTCACGGCTTGTGCATCCGCCACATCCGGATCGGCAATGGCTATTCGGATGACCTCCTCGCTTAGACGCAGGAGCCTGGTCTCGCCAACCTGAAGGCTGACGAACTCGGTTGCTTCGCTGTAGCCACTCACCTTGGGCTGAGCGAAAGCCCCCTGAGCGAGAGACGTAATCAGCAGTATGGACGAAATGGATAATGATAAGCGTGACATGGAAATCACCATCGGCGAATGGTGCGCGCCTCGACCTCACGGCCCCTACGAAGCATTTCTATGACTGCGTCCTCGTCCTCTTTCCGATCGATGGTGGGGGGCCTAGGACGTGATATCGGCCTGGGCGCGCGAGCAGCTCTTCTTGCTTCGAGCTCGTCGCGTGTTCGGGCGAAGAGATCGTCGAGGGCGCTCTCCTCGGTGAGCAGAAGGCCGAGCGGGGTGATCCCGGGCGTTGCCACGAAAGTCTGATCGATTGGCGAGCGTAGAGTTAGTTGGATTCGACCGTAGTCGCTGGCAAGGGCCAGACGTTCCGACTCTTCTGGCAAGACCTGGAGGGTAACGGCTTGGACTTGTCGAGGTTCTCGCCTGTCGGTTTGGATGTGCTCGCCGACCGCGAGCACGCGAACCTTTTGCAGGACAATCTTTGATACTCGACCCGGATCAGTGTCGAGTGCGCCCTTTGTTTCCTTATCGGGGCTCATGGTGGTGATGACGTCGACGTAGTCTCCTGGCTGGATGAAACCGAAGACGCCGATGACTCGGTCCACGCTGACAGTCATTGCCCGTGTGCCCTCTTCGGCCAGGAGGAGAGCCAGGCCGTCTCCGTGCGCCGGGTCAGCGAGCTGGCGCCTGAGAATCGGTGTGCCCGCCACGAGTTCACGGATCACCGGTTTTCCAGCGACCTCCTCCACGGAACCAAAGCCGTCGGGTGGTCTGTACTCCTTTGGCCAAGATACAACCTCCAGATGCTCCTTACTTAGAACGGCTCCGATCTCGATATCCGCCGTGGCGAGGACGAGTGGTGTGGTCGCGGAATCCGGGACGGCCCTTGCCCGTGCATGTTCGTGCACCTGCTCCAGATAGAGGTGCACCAGCAGTACCGCGCCCAGACCTGCGGTAAGAGCCAGCAGTAGAAAGAGCACCGCTTGAAACCGCGTCTTGCGGACTCCACCAACGCCGTGATTGTGGACGTTCTTGTTGCTCATCGTATCCAGCTTGTGTTTGTGGGTTTTGATACCGTCTAGTGATTGGTTGTCGAGCAGGCTATGGAGCAAGCTCCCACCGCATTACCGATTGAGCGTCGAGCCTTCGTGGGGTGGGGACAAAACCGATTAGTGGCTCGAACGGGAGCGTAATGGTCACCGTGAGCCCGTACTGAAAGTCACGGTGCATCTCCGCGTCGATCTCGGCGCCCTGGACACCGGAGTTGGCTAGGTATTCCTGGGCACGTTGCTCGGAATGCTCCTCGGCCTCGGCTATCAGAGCCCGGGTGATTCCGGCCCGCGCTCCTTCTCGCGCGGCGTTGACGAGGGTTAGCCGGGCGAAATGAACGTGCCCCCAATCTATGATCCCAAGCAGTAGAATCAGGAGGAATGGCAACACCAGGCCAAACTCGACCACGGCGTTGCCATCCTCCTTCTCCCTTTTTTGGTACGTGCTCACACTGGCAGCCTCTTCGCTCATCACAGGATGTGGCTTTTCTGACGGCTCATTGAGACGCCGCCATTCTTTGGACCTTCAAACATCAACCGCCGGTACCCGCGGCTGCCGCGTCCAGCTCATCTCCGGCGGCCTGGAAAATGCCATCGAGTGATCCGCTCAGAAAGCCGATGGTGCCTATGAGAGCGACCGCGAGAAGGGCCGCAAGAAGCCCGTACTCGATCATCGTTGCACCTTCGTCATTGCTCACCACGCCCAGTCGCACCTTCAAATACCGCAATAGTTCAAGTGCCATACTCCCCCTCCTAGATAGTGAGGCTGGCAGACGACGGGCGCCTGCCCATGCTGCTTTTAAAGAGCCAATCTCGAGTCAGTCGAGTTTGGCTGAAAAGGACGTTAGGGAGCCCTATGCCAGCCAGCCAAGGCTGCAAAGCGCCCATCCTGAAGGGCCCTAATTCGCGCCTATCATGTCCGTTTGCACGGGATTCAGCACTGCCGTTCAAAAGACCAACCATGAGGGGCAGTGTTCTGCTGGCGTCCCTTTCGGATAAGCGAGCCATGGCCCCGGAGTGAATCTTAGAGAGTCGCGAAACGGAACGGGAGATGAGCACGAGGAAAGCGCTGTAGCGGGTTGAAGTAGTTGACAGTTGCGCTAGTCGCACACAGGCGAAAGAGTCGCGACTGCTTCGGGGTCATCAAATATCGGCCGGAGGCGACAGACAAGGACTCGAGCATGGTGTAGAAATGCCGTTGCATGGTGGGGGTCTCGAACTCAATACCCAGCAATTCGAAGGAAAACGACGATGAATGGTGCGCAGGCAGATTTTGAGAAGACTTACGAGGCGCTCTCCCAGCACGGAATTTCCATTACAGGAAGGATGGTGAAAAGGAGTGAGGATGTAGAGCAGGCCGCTACGTCCATTGGTTTTCCCCTGGTGATGAAGCTGGTGTCGCCAGACGTCATTCACAAGACCGATGTCGGCGTGGTGTTGCTTGGCATCAATGATGAAGAAGAGGCCATTAGGGGCTGGCATACAATCATGGAGAGGGCGAAGAAGGCTGGCGCGCAGCGGCTCGATGGCATCTTGATGCAGCCGCTGGCCGAGCCCGGTTTCGAGCTGCTGGTAGGCGCTCGGCAGGATCCGGTTTTCGGGCCTGTGACCATGATTGGGCAAGGAGGTAGGTACGTCGAGCTGATGAAGGACGTTTGGCCTGGAGTGGGAGTGCTCTCCGAAGAGGATGTGCTCCGAATGCTAAGTCATACACGTGCCGGCCGCATCCTGGACGGTTTCCGCGGCCCACCGCTCGACAAGAAGGCAGCGATTCAGCTTGCGATTAGGGTCTCCGAGCTGATGGCGGCCAGGCCGGATATCCAGGAGCTCGATCTGAACCCCGTCATCCTCTACGAGAAGGGTTTCGCGGCCGTGGATGCCCGCATGATTCTAGGTGAGCCGGTTCACCATCCCAGGGCCGAGGATCTCTCTTACCCGCGGCTTACCAGCTTGAAGAATATCTTCGAGGCTCGTTCCGTCGCCGTGGTGGGGGCCTCTCAGCCCGGTTCCGTGGGAGGTATCATTCTGAAGAACTCGGCGGCCGTGCCCCAGCTCTATCCCATAAACCCCAAGCGCACCTCTCTTCTGGGGCACAAGTGCTATCCCGATTTGGAATCCCTGCCGGAGCCTCCCGATGTGGCTGTCTTCGCCGTACGTCCCGATTTGACAATCCAGGGATTCGAGACCTTCTGCCGGATGGGAGGCAAGGGAGCCATAATTGTGAGCGACGGCTTCGCGGAGATTGGCCGACAGGATCTCGAGGACCAGCTGAAGTCGATCTCCATGGCCAACGAGGTCGTATATATCGGACCCAATGGCCTGGGGGTCTTCGACAACTTCTCGGGCATCAATACCTTGTTCCTTCCGCGTCACCGCTCAAGCCTGCCTACCCGTGCCGGTCCGGTGGGAATCATTTCCCAAAGCGGCGGCATAGGGACCGAGGTGTTGGAGATGGCCGCGGCGGATGACCTCGCGGTTGGCAAATGGGTTTCTTGTGGGAACGCAAGCGGAGTGACGATCGCCGAGCTGCTCACTCACATGGGAGACGACCCTCGCATCAAGGTCATCGCGGTGTACGTAGAGGGATTGCGTAACGGCCTTCAGTTCATGGAGGTGGCTCGAAAGATCGCCCGTCGAAAGCCGATCATCGTATTGAAGGGAGGCATGGCTGGAGGAGCAGCCGCCACCATGTCTCATACGGCTTCACTGGCTGGCAGCTTCGAGGCGTTCAAGGCCGCATGCACTGGGGCGGGAGTGTATTTGATGGAGGAGCTGACCGAGGATCCCAAGCTTCTCATCAACGTGATATCCATGCTCACGACTCAGAAGCCGGCCCGAGGTCGGCGCGCCGCGGTTGTAAGTGTAGGAGGCGGTGCCGCCATACTGCTGGCCGACGCCTTGACCTCGCAGGGTCTCGAGCTGACGGCCTTCGCGCCAGAGACATGCAGGGAGCTATCGAGGCTTCTGCCTCGCCGCATCGTGGAAAAGGAGTCGGGGTGCGAGGACAGCATCTCCAATCCTCTGGATCTCTATGGCGATGCCAACGACGATCGCGTGCTTGGGGCTCTTCGTCTCTTGAACGCCGATCCCGAGACCGACCTGATAGTGATGGCCGTCTATCTCCAGCCACCTTATATCTCCGAGTACTTCATCGAGCGCCTCGGGGAGCTACAGAGGGAGCTGACCAAGCCTCTTATCATGTCCTTGCGAGGCTTCTCGCCCTATACCATGCGCTGCCGCGACGACTTGTTGAGGCAGGGAGTGCATACATACACCGTTCCAATGGTCAAACCCCTTACAATAGCTGTCGATATATGGCTTCGGTACCGTCTCGATTTCACGAGGATTTGAGCCGGTAGACGCGTCCTCGTTTCCGATGGTACCCGAATGGGTGCTCTATCTTTCATCGATGATGACGGTCTAGACGAAGACATGCTCGTCTTACGATCAAGCTAGCCTTGTCTTGATGTCACCATGCTACGCGCCTATCCACGAGTCGTTTCGCAAGAGCCGCCGCGCCATCGCGTGGTCTATCGATCATGTGCCGGACCTCAGTGACGATTCTGCGTCGATGAATACGGCCGTGACCCGGACAGCCGGCTACTCAACCCTTTTGGCAGTCAAGGCCGGCCTATTCATGCTAAGGTGGTATCGGTTGAACCAGAAGTCCGGGATCTCCGACAATAGAGAAGGGGCATCGAGTGGAGCATTCTTCCAAGAGACCTGCCTACATCGTCTTGGGCGCCCCCTCTAACTCTTGTGTGATTACACAGCCAGTCGGTGAGCTCTTGATCCTGGCTGCCTTGCTTCTTTTCGTGACGGCCTGTGGGCAAGGGATGACGCCATACGGCGAAGGAGATCCTTGTGCATCCAGACCAAGTGGTGAGGTTTGTTGGGATGGTGCCGTTCTGACTTGTGAGAATGGTTGGACCGTCGCCGTGTCGAACTGTTTGTATGGGTGCACGGAAGGGCCGCCTGCCGAGTGCATAGAATCGGGCTACGAGGGCGAAGAGGAAGGCGAGGAGGGCGAAGAGGAAGGCGAGGAGGGTGAAGAGGAAGGCGAGGAGGGCGAAGAGGAGGGCGAGGAGGGCGAAGAGGAAGGCGAGGAGGGCGAAGAGGAAGGCGAGGAG
>SKWY01000298.1 GCA_007128675.1 Deltaproteobacteria bacterium
ACACCATGAGACCATCCTCGAAGCCCTCTCCCCTGACCTCGACCCCAGTACCACCAGCGAGCTCTCCCGTACTTGGGACGACTCCAGTCAAGGCCCTCTCGACTGGACCATTGTCGCCGTTGTCACCGTTGTCGCCGTTGTCACCGTTGTCGCCGTTGTCGCCGTTGTCGCCATTTTCCCCGTTACCGCCGTTGTCACCGTTGTCGTCATCCGACCCGCAGGCGGCAAAGGCCAGGGCAAAAGCAAAGAGAACTGCGAAAAACCACCTCTTGCCGGTCAAAAGATCACTCATTGTCTTCTCTGCCTCCCAAAGCTAGTTAGTCATCCCTTTACACCGCCAGCGGTAAGCCCGCCAACGAGGTTGCGCTGAAGAGCGAAGAACAGGGCCACCACGGGTAACGAGACTATCACGGCACCCGCGGCAAAGAGCCCCCACTCTGTCGTGTAACCGCCAACATATCTCTGGAGCGCCACGGGCAAGGTGAACATTCGCTCGTCGTTCATGAAGGTCTCCGGCAAGGCATTGTAGCAGTGTGGCGTCGACAACGTCACTCGGAGCCGTAATCGCGCTCGCACTGGCATACTAGGCAGGTTCATTGTTGCTATGAACACCGACCTTCTTCACCGCGCCTCAGGCTCCTCGACCGCCGAAGCCCGCTATTGGACTGGCTCCAGGCCGGAGAAAGCCGCAAGAGGCACAGCAAGTCCGATAGGCGCTCGATTCATTAGGCCGCCACTAGCAGGAGAAGACAGACAAATGTCGCAACTGACAAGAGGGTTCTCTGGGCTTGCTCCGCTAGGCCTCGGCAATGGAATCACAATCCGTTGATTCAGTAGTTCGCTTCTCGAACCCTGAAGTGTGCTCTTGGATGCACGCAGGCAGGACACATTTCTGGCGGCTCCAAGCCGGTGTGAACGTAGCCGCAGTTTCCACATCTCCACTCGACCTCTTCATCGCGCTTGAAAACCCGGCCAGCCTTGACGTTGTCATAGAGCCTCTTGAATCTGTCTTCGTGCGCCTTCTCCGCCTGTGAGATGGCATCGAAGGTGTCGGCCACCTTGTCCAGACCTTCCTCCCTCGCCACCTTCGCGAAAGAAGGATATAGCTCGGCCCACTCCTCATGCTCCCCGTGCGCGGCCGCGAGCAAGTTCTCTTCGGTCGTACCCAGCACGCCGGCTGGATAGGCCGCCGTGATGTCCACCATGCCGCCCTCTAGATACTTGAAGAACTGCTTGGCGTGCTGCCGCTCATCGGAAGCGGTCTCGGTGAAGATCTCCGCGATCTGCTCGAAACCTTCCTTCTTTGCAATCTTGGCCCAGTAGTCGTAGCGGTTGGAAGCCTGAGACTCTCCCGCGAAAGACTTGAGCAGGTTCTTCTCCGTAAGTGTTCCCTTCAAAGACATGTGCAGCTCCTGATGTTGTGGGGAAAGGAAGATACCTCTCACGGCCCTCACTCTTAGGCAACGGGTCGAGGACGAAGATCTCTTTTTGCTACGCCGGCGAGAACGCTCTCGTTGGAAGTCAGAAGAAGTTGATGTCCATGACGCCCCGGGAAGATGCGTTAGCGTAACTGTGGTAACCGTTTCGGATCTTGTAATCCAAATCCCAAATGCCCACGTTCAAGCGCGACAAGACAACGTCGCCGGGCTCATCCTCGACGACCGTGAGCTTTCCAGCGTGCTCCGAAGAACACCATGAGACCATCCTCGAAGCCCTCTCCCCTGACCTCGACCCCAGTACCACCAGCGAGCTCTCCCGTACTTGGGACGACTCCAGTCAAGGCCCTCTCGACTGGACCATTGTCACCGTTGTCGTCATCCGGCCCGCAGGCGGCAAAGGCCAGGGCAAAAGCAAAGAGAACTGCGACCAGCCACCTCTTGCCGGTCGATAGATCACTCATCGTCTTTTCTGCCCCAAAAAGCTAGTTAGTCATCCCTTTACACCGCCAGCGGTAAGCCCGCCGACGAGGTTGCGCTGAAGAGCGAAGAACAGGGCTACCACAGGTACCGAGACTATCACGGCACCCGCGGCAAAGAGCCCCCACTCTGTCGTGTAATCGCCAACATATCTCTGGAGCGCCACGGGCAAGGTGAACATTCGCTCGTCGTTCATGAAGGTCGCCGCGAGTATGAACTCGTTCCAGGCCGTCATGAACGAGAAAAGCGCGGTCACGGCAAGCGCGGGTTTCGCAAGCGGCATCACGATCTTCCAAAAGATCACGAACTGACTCGCCCCGTCCATCAAGGCGGCCTCCTCCAGCTCCCTTGGGATCGTATCGAAGTAGCCCTTGAGCATGAAAACGCAAAAGGGTATCGCCGTGATGCTATATACGAGCATGAGCCCAGTCAGCGTGCCGAGCAATCCGAGTATATCCATCAAGATGTACAGCGGAATGGCCATCATTACGCCAGGGAACATCTGGGTAACGAGAAAGAGCATCAGCCCCGTTCGCCTTCCGGGAAAGCGAAAACGGGAAAAAGCATAGGCCGCCGTGCAGGCGAGAAAGAGCCCAAGAAGGGTGGTTCCTGCCGAGACTACTACCGAGTTGAGCATATGGCGGCCAAAGAGCCAGGTCCCATCTGAGTCGGTATGAGTCACAAGCGCCTTGAAGTTCGCCCCCGAAATCCTCTCGGGAATGAGAGAGGCCGAAAGCCCAAATGCCTGTGAGTCCGAGAAGGCCATCTTGAGGACCCACAAGACTGGGTACACCGCCACCATGACGGCGACGGTCAAGGCTAGGTATATCAAGACCTTGGTGAAGGAGCTTGGGTCGCGGTTCATGCGCGCTCCTCCCCACCGGTGAGCTTTCGGGTGCCGAGAGTGTAGCCTACCAGAATACAGAAGATGAGGGCGGCGTACGCGGCGGCATATCCGTACTGCTCCTGCCGCTGGAAGGCCCATCGATACGCCTCGCTGATGAGAATATCGGTGCTGCCGCCAGGCTCGCCTCCACTGACGAGGTAGACGATGTTGAACATATTGAAGGTCCAAATCATCCCCAGAATCACCGCGGGCAGCATGGCGGGCTTGAGCAGAGGCAGGGTGATCCGGAAGAACTTCTGAAGTCTACCCGCTCCGTCCACGTCGGCAGCCTCGTAGAGCTCCGATGGAATGGACTGCAGCGCCCCCAACGCTACCACCATCATGAATGGGAAACCGAGCCATGTGTTGGTGACCACGTTGGCGGTGAACGCCGTCCAGAACGAGCCGAACCAACTTACGGGCTCGAGCCCGATGCTCGTGAGGATTCCGTTGATTGCCCCAAACTGCTTGTGAAACATCCCTTTCCAGATGAGCGCGGTGATGTAGTTGGGCACGGCCCAAGGAATGATTAGGAGAGCACGGTAGACTCCCTTGAGCCGTAGCCAAGGCTCCTTCAGAAGCAGGGCAAGCATCAGACCGAGGGTCACGTGCAAGGCGACGTTCGCCAGGGTCCAAAGAACCGTGACCACCAGGGTGAAGTAGAACGAGAGAGGATCGGTGACCCCATAGCTCTCGCCAAAGAGAATATCCCTGAAGTTCGCCAGCCCAACGAAGCTGAACTCCCCTCCCTCATGATGAGTGAAAGCGATCGCGAGACCTACCGCGAAGGGGACGAGAACCAAGAAGAGCAAACCGGCGAAGGCGGGGGCGAGATAAGCATAGGCCGTTCGGTTCTGCCTGATCTCCGCCCGGAGGCCACCGGTGGCTGCCGCGCTCTTGCTCGCCCTATGCGCCCAGGCTCCAGCCCCCACGAAGGCGAGGAGTCCAAGAACAACGACATAAGGAAGTGGGCTGGTAGTCTCCGGAGCTTCTCTAACCGCCGCGCGTAGGCGCGCTTGAGCGCGGACGAGAGCAGCTTCGGGATCGCCGCCCCGAAGCACCTGTCCTAGCGCTCCTCTCGCCGGCTCCCATACCGCCTGCATGGCCGGTCGGTTGTCCATCGCAACAGAGAAGGGGAGCTGTTCTCTGAATGCGCGAAGAACGGGATCCTCTCCGACGAGAGGATCGTCATAGGCTGGTGACCAAGCAACCGACTGGCGGCCGACGGTTGCACGCGTCATGGAGCCCTCCGCCGCGATATGCGCGGCAAGCGCCCTGGCAAGCTCGGGCTCACGTGCCCGGCCGGCAATCATGACCCCTTCCACGGTGAGAAAGGGAGTAGCCCGGCGCCCAGTCTCGCTCACTTCCGGTAAGAGGGCGATTCCCCAGTCGATTCGATCGTCGATATCGCCAATGAACCATGGCCCATTGACGACCATTGCCGCGGCCTCCTCGTTGAAGAGGCGCGTTACCAGAGCAGAGGTGGCTTCCTGTGGAACTACCCTCTCGCGGAGCACCAGATCCTGCACGAACTCGAGAGACCTTTGGCCGCCCGGTGTATCCAAGGAAGGGAGGCCCGTTTCCTCATCGAAGACCTCTCCCCCAAAACCGAAGAGCCAAGCCGAATGAAAAAAGAAGTCGTCCGCGGGATAAGCGAGCCCATAACGACCGGCATCAGGCTCCGAAAGGCGTCTTGCCACATCGAGCAGCTCGTCGGTCGTCTTCGGAGGCTTGTCGATCAAGGCCCGGTTGTAGAAGAGCGCCGTGCTCTTGAACGCGAGCGGCAAGCCATAGAGTCTACCCTCGAATGTCAAAGCCTCGATAGTTTCGGGCAAGAACTCGTCGAGATCGACAGGTACGGGCTTCTCGTCGATGGGAACCACGACGTTGTTTGGAACCCATGAGCCCACGCGCTCGTGCGCGAAGATGAATAGATCTGGTCCATGTCCTCGGGGGATGGACGAGGTCAAACGACTCGCAAAAGCATCGTGCGGAATATTGAGCATGCGCACAGTGATATGCGGATGCATCTGCTCGAACCTCTCGACGACTTCCTGAAGGGCGGCGAGTTCCGCGGACCTGTAGCTATGCCATAAGCGCACCTCGCGCTGCTCTTCCAGCGCCGTCAGATCATTTGCCAGCGAAGGCGAGGCGGGAAAGAGGAGTACTATGAGGAGGCCAAGGAGAGCCTTGATGCCGTTACGAAGCATTCGACACTCTATCTCCAAGGTTGCGAAGAGCTTGATTCGGGCTCACACCCTACGAACAAACGAACGCGCCGGTGTAGGCCGGCATCTTCCCCCGAAGGGACATGCTGATACAAGCCTTCTTTGGCATGTGTGATTGCGGACCATCATTCGAAGACGTCCGGCTCTTCGTCTAAATGAGAAGGAGCTCTCTCGAGCTCCCTAGACGTGTCTGGCTCGTCAGCTGGCTCGAGATTCCCCGGTTCGATCTCTGATGGCTGGCCGGATGTTGCCGGCACTTCCGGCGGCAAGGGCTGGGACTTGATGCCGCAACCCGCCCCCGGCAAGAATGCCATGAGTGCCACGGCAATGGCCCAAAGCAGCGTTTCGCGGGCGCCTCGAATCTTCTCGTTCATGGCCTAGAAAGTGACCGCCACGACGCCGCGAATAACCTGGGCAATCTCGGGCCTTCTGTTGTCCTCGAGCTGCAAGCCTTCAAACGGGAAGAGAATGCCGTATACGCCGCGGAGCAAGAACCCATCACGGCTAACGTAGCGAATGCCGCCATTTAGCTCCAGTCCGAGATCCGCCGAATCTCCCGGCGTGCTGCTGGCGAAGACCGCCCGGCTGTAGATGGCGGCAAGATCGAAACCAAAAGCAGTCGCCAGATCGAAGGACAATGTCGGCTTGAGATAGATCGCGTCGGTCACCTGGCCAAAAACCCGACGCCAAAGAATCTCGTCCACGTAGAAGGCCCGATGAAACCTGAAATTGTTCAGTGTGCTATCGATTCTCCCGAGCTCCGGATCGAGGTTGAACTGCCTGCCGTCTATGGCTCCCGGCTCCGGATACTCTCTTCTACCACCTGGCGCGGAGTGGATCCCCATGCCGGGCGCATTGTCTCCCGAAGCAAAACCGGCCTGCATACCCACGCGTAGCCGTTCTTGCATGAAGCGATACTCCCCTTCCGCAACGGCACCGAACTGGGCTATCGAAACGCTGGTATCGTCCAGTGGGTCCGCTTCGTCCTCGAGCAATCCATTACCGATACGACCCAGCACGGCCGCTGCCTCCACCTCGATCCTGAGCCTGGATGTGCTCAGTCTGAACCAAACGTCGGGAATGTAGACGATTGCATCGCGCCGAATGAAATCCCGCCGAGAGAGCTCACCGTCCGTGTAGATTGGACGCTGCGTGTCATCCTGGCCCACGAACTCCAGGACCTGCCGTCTCAAGAGATTGTACATGCCGTAGTTGAGCACCATGCGACCATCGAGCACCTGTCGCCGAATCTCCTCGTCCGTGTCTCGTCTGGCCAACGCCAATAAGTACTGGATGGCCGTGTCTCGATTCTCGAGGCCGAAAGGCTGTCCTTGATGCTCCTCCAGTGGCTGGAAGATGGGGCCCGACGACATGATGTCCAGAGCCAGCGGCATCATGAAATGGTCTCCCACGGGCACAACGAACATCAGCCGGTCCACCGAGGACCCATGGTCGGAGTCGAGCTCGTCACCATCGTTGACCAGCATGCCGAGCCCCCAATGACTCCCCATGCGCCCGAAATGCAGCCAACCAAATGGTGTCGTCACCTCTGCCCATGCTCGCTTCACCGACAGCGAGTCCCGCGCCGCATTGACGCCGGCCAACGGAGCCACCTGCGTGTCGGAGAAGACGAGAAGCGGAGTCCTCCTTGCCCCCACGTTTCCGTGGACGAGCTCCGAACTCTGACCCCATACCAGGTTGTCGAGGATATCGACGGTGGCGCGAACCCGAAGCTCCTCGCTCACGTTGAAGACCGGATCGAGGCGCAGCCGCTGATTGGCGCTCGTCAGGGTATCGGAGCCCGCAGTAGCTGGAGAGGGGAAGAGCGGCTGCCCATGGACGTCGACGCCCGCGTTCATGTCCAGATTCACGAACACGTCCCCGCGAGCCCTCAGATACCCATCAAGCTCGAAGAAGGCGGGCCTCGTCGGAGGCTCCACGACCCAGCGATCGGGCTCCCACTGCTGCGCCGTCAACCCAGCGGCGATGGACTCTCTAACCTCCGCTCGAAGCTCCGCGCGCTGGTCCGCCAACTCCTCCAACATCTCTTCGAGGAGTTCCTCTCGAATCTCGTCACGAAGCTCAATCCTCATCTCTTCGCGGAGCTTCGCAAGATCCTCTTCTTCCTCTTTGGACTCTACCGTGTCGACCTCGGGCTCGACCTGCTCGAGAGCTTCGGGCTCCTCGAGTGTTTCGGGCTCGACCTCGACCGGCTCCTCGGCGGTGGGCGTCACCTCGCCGGGTTCCTCCGCCAGGGCGAGGGTCGAAACAAGAAACGGCATGAGCAGAACAAAAGACACGCGGCGGAGCGGCAGCTCCCTGTATAGGCTCTTTGGCATGGATACCTCTCGAATCATGTCGTTAGCCGCGCCTTGATAGCTCGCGAAGAAGCGGCGGTCAAACACCATGGCAAACCATTGATTAGCACGGGTCTCTCATCGAGCGTTTGTTTTGGACTTTCGGTGAGGTAGAATGAGGAAATAATGCTCTTCTTGCACCGCTCTCTGGCCTCCATATCCAGGACGATCATCACCGCTACTCTCCTGGGAGTTTTCGCAAGCCTTTGGATTGCGGGCTGCTCTCCGAAGGAGGTTCAAACCGTCCTTCTTCTCGACATCCGCTCGGACCTCGACATCGACTGCGTCTCGGTCATCGTGACTCCCAAGACGGGTGGTCCCCAAGGCGCCAGCCATGAGCTCACGCTGGCCGAAGAAGACGAGGAGATGGGCTCCCAAGGGGGAGAGGAGTCTTTAGAGGAAGGAGAAGTGGAGCAGCGTTTCACGCCTATTCGTGTGGCCGTGTACTCCAGTGAAGAAATGATGGGCACCGTCCTCATTGAGGCCTTTGGGCGCATGGGTGGCTGCACGGCTCCAATCATCGCTGATCTGGGAGACGCATCTCCCCTTTGGCTCGAGTTCGAGCCAACGGTCACCTCCCATCACGTCCTCTGGCTAGTCGAGCGACAAGAAGAGCCTGGCCTCCCTCCTGGAAACGTGGACTGCAGCGACCCGCACCTGGCCGATCCCGATCTCTGTCCATGTAATGAGGGCGCCACCAGGCCCTGCTTCACACTCGGCCCCGAGGAGATGGCAGGCGTTGGACAATGCGAATGGGGAACCCAGTCGTGTCGCAGGGGCGTTTGGAGCCTCTGCGAGGGGCAGGTCGGACCGTCTCCCGAGGAGTGCAACGGCATCGACAACTCCTGCGACGGCATCATAGATACCCCTTCTCTTCTCCCGCGGGTTCCCTGCGAGCTGACCCTCGGGGTATGCGCCGACGCCAGCAGACCCTGTATCGACGGCAGTCTGGAAGACTGCACGGAGGCGACCTATCAAGAGGCTTCGGGCGGTTTGTACAACCCCGAGCATGACGAGTGCCTCGGCCTCGACAACAACTGCGACGGCCTAGTCGATGGCGGCTGCGAGTGCAACCCGCTCGTTGATGAGCCAAGATCCTGCTACAGCCTCGGCCTCGATCACCCTACCATCGGTGTGGGCATATGCCACACGGGGACACAGCACTGCACCGAACCCGATGACGGCGGCCTCCCGGAGTGGGGTGAATGCATCGGAGAGACTACGCCGCAACCCGAACGATGCGATGATACCGATCATAGCTGCACGGGTCTCATCGACGATGTGGCGGGCATAGGAGATCCTTGCGCGGCGGATGCTCTGGGAGCCTGCCGGGAAGGTCACCTCGACTGCCTACTGTACGACCACGGCATGGCGACGAACGAGCTTGGTCTCGCCTGCGTACCGGGAGAGCCCGAGCCCATCGACTACGTTTGTGACGGCATAGACGCTACCTGTACGCAAGACTCGGACGACGAGATAGCCTTCTGCGACGATGGTTGGAGGTGCTGTGATGGTAGTCCTGGTGTTGATGGGTGCCGCCCCCCAAGCAGCACCGAGCACTGTGGCGGTTGCCACAATCGCTGTCCCGAGCCTCCGAACGACTGTCTCGTGAAAGCTTGCCGCAACGACCAGTGCGTGGAGGACCCCAAGCCGGACGGCACCCTTTGTGGCCATGGCGGCGGGACCGTATGTTACGGGGGAAGCTGCCAGCGCGGCTGCTATATAAGCGGCGATTTCTACCAAGACGGCGAGGCTCGACCCGGCAACCCATGCCAGTACTGCGACCCGCAGCGTCCAGAAGGCTGGTCCAATCGCCAGTACCCCTATAGCTGCCCGGACGGAACGTGCCACGACGGTACTTGTTATGAAAGCTGTCCGCTCCCTTGGGGGGGCGAGATACATCACGGGGATCGAAGGTGGGCGTACCAGAATGCAACGGTAGGCTGCGGCCAGGAGTGCGTGGGCCAGTGGAGGGAGTGCTTCAACGGAACACTGTTTGGCTCCTACCCCCATCAAAGCTGCGAGGCCCCCTGCGCCTCCTGCTCGGGGCAGACCCTTTCCTGGGGTCATCACGGCTGCTCTGCATGGTTTGGTGGTAGGGACCACGGAGAAGCCCGGTGGGCAGAGAATACGGTCGGCGGCCGCTCCGGCTCGGCCAGGTACCGCTGCAACGACGGCAGCTGGGAAAGGGAGCAAGGCTCTTGTGATCCGGACGACTGCTCACGGCCCTGGGGGGGAACAGTCTCACACGGTCATAGCATCACGGCATATCAACAGCAGGTTGTCGGCTGCCATGAGAGCTGCAACAGCGAGCAGCGCACCTGCGATTATGGAGATCTTTCGGGCTCCTACACTTACGAGACCTGCCACCCACACTGCGACAACTGCACGCTTGGCGGGCAGACGGTCAATCACGGCGATAGTATCGATGCATACTCGGTGCACACCGTGGCATGTGACGAGTCCTGCCCATCACCCCAGACCAGGCATTGCGATGACGGAAACCTTTCGGGGGTAGGCGATCATCCAAGCTGCTCGCCGGTGTCTTGTGGTGGCTCCACGCCCGCCTGCTGCGACGGTGCATGCCGGGAGTGCTGCAGCGACGATGACTGTGGTGACGGCACTCAATGCGTGAACAACGCCTGCGAGTGTGTTCCCGACTGCGATGGTCGAGAGTGCGGGTCTGACGGGTGCGGCGGGCAATGTCCCCCTGGGTGCGAAGATCCGTATGCCTGCAACGACGATGGCGAATGCGTCTGCGTTCCGAACTGCGCGGGCCGAGAGTGTGGAGATGATGGGTGCGGCGGCTCCTGCGGGACCTGCCCTCCAGATGAAGGCTGCGTGGATGGCCGATGCGTCTGCGTTCCTGACTGCACGGGGCTGGAGTGCGGGCCAGACCCCAACTGCGGCGAGAGCTGCGGGACCTGTGGCGCAAACGAGCGATGCGACGACGACGGCCAATGCGTCTGCGTTCCGGTCTCTTGCGAAGATCTAGGTTATGATTGCGATCCACATCCTGATGGCTGCGGCGGCACTGTAAATTGCGGGACCTGCGACCAGGGTGAGACCTGCTACGACGGTATCTGTGCGCCAACCGTTGATTGAAATGGGCGCAAGAGAGTCTTCATCTGGGAAGCGATCTGTGGGAGTGTCGAGGGCGAGCGGGAGCGCGGCCTTGCGAACGCGATGAGGCGGCACGGCCCGTGTTACCGACGATCTGAGGCACCTCTCCGGAGTGTCGAGGGCGCGGGAGCGCGGCCTTGCAAACGCGATGAGGCGGCCAACGGAAAATTTCGTCCGTCATTGCCAATCTCTCTCCTCGGTCCAATCGCAAATCATGCCGGGCCTCACTTGGCGTCAATGACAAAGCAATGATATTTGAAGGCGACATGAGACGCCCCTTGCTCTGCTCGATGATTTTCGTCCTGGCCGGCTGCCTATCGGTTTGCCCGGATGCGCGGGATAGGGAAGCCAAGGAGCGGCTGTTCTCCATGGAGGAGCCCTCCATGCTCGAGCAAGCCGCCGCCGAAAGCATCGATGCGACCCAGGTGGCCGCAAACGAAGATGTGCGCCGGCGCGTGCTATGGATGACGGCCGAGGAAACGAGCGCGAGGCTCGGCTCCTTTCTGGCCGAAACCGAGGTATCTTTTGACTGGCGTCGTAACGGGAATAGGGTGCGGCTCGGCGAGAAGGCCGTGCTGGAACTCTCGGAATCGGGTGACTATCGAGTAACCATAAACAACGATCGCGACTTCGGAATGGAGCTGCGCTGGATAGGAGAGACCTCCTACGTGAAGAGCAGACAAGGCACGTTCCGTGAGCGGCGCGCGGATCGAGCCGGACACGAGGAGTGGCGAGAAGAAGCTCTCTCGCAATTGCAGACGTTGCTGGAGCTGGCCTCCGGCAGAGTACGGCTAGCGAGGACAGGCACGGGCACTCACGAAGGCAGACAAATCGTACGTTATGCCATGACGCACGTCGCCGACCCCGATCCCGCCGCGGCACCGCCTGGTAGACCCTCGTGGGCAAGGGATCCAATCTATCCATCAGATGGCCCAGACAAGGCCCTACGATACCGCTTGGCCGCCTTCGAACAATCGGAGCCTCTGCGAATCACAGGCGACATTTGGATCGACGAGGCATCGGCGACAATAGTCCACGCCGATCTTTCCGCCGTCATCCAGGTGTCCTTGCATGAGGAGTCAGGCAAGCAACCAGCGCGCCTCGATCTTTCGATACGCAGAACGCTGCGGGATATCGGACGTCCCCGAACAATCGACGTGCCAGAGCATCGTCCCTTCGAGCGGCGGCCACGAGCCATCAAGGATCCACTCGATTGGTGGCCTCCCTATGTCGCCGAAAGAGAGAAGGCCAAGAAGGACGAGCAATGACGAGCCATCCCCTACATGTCCCAAAGAGGCGCTCGGTGAACCCCGGCGCCTATGACGAGTTTAGGCGATCCTCCCGGCGCAGCGACGCTGGCTCGTCCATGGTACGCAATGCCTTGGGATAACGGAAAGAGGCTCTCACCGTGGGCTGCCCTCCTTGCCCTTTCGGCCTTGATCGGGATCGCGCTGCCTTCGTTCTCCAAAGCCGAGCAGCCCGACAGCTCTCGGCCTGCTTGGCAGATGGATGAGAGCTTCAGCGATGAGCATGCCGAGATTGTCCGCTACCGGGGAACCCTTAGATCCGGTGATAGAGAAATCCGGGTGCCCCTGGAGATCATTACGAGGGTGGTTCGTCTCTGGCCGGATACGCTAACTGAGCTAGAGCCTGGCGAAAGAGCCGAGAAGGCCATCGAGGCTTTGAAGACCACGGTGGCTCGTTCTATCCCGAGCCTTTCACCAAGGTTCGAGCAAATCATAACTTTCGCAACTCGCGAGGAAATGACACCCCTCCGGCTAGTGATCGTGGCCGTGGATCGAAGCGCGCCGACATTCGGCGTCTGGTCCGCGAGACTCGGTAAGCTGCGCTTTTTTGCCGAGAGCTGGCCGGCCGGCGAAGGAGAGCACCTGCTGGCGGCAACGGACCGCATGGTTTTCGCCGACGACATGCCGAGCCGCCTTCGCGGCCTCGTCAGGGTTCAGGAGGGGCAATGGGAGATTCAGCTGGTCGAGTCGCTGATCGACGCCGACATGCCTCCGCCCCGAGCCGTGCCCGCCATGGTCACCGTGGGCGGTTTCCATGAGCTTGGGACAGGCGCTGGAAATTTCACCGCGCGTCGACTGACCGTATCGAGAGTCGGAAGAGACGGCGAGGAGCGCGTCGACATCCTATACTTCGATCGAAAGGCGCCTCATCGAATGATTAGATGGGAGCAGGCCGGCGGGCATCGCTTTCAGATAGTCGCCGTGGACGAAGTCCCTTTGGAAGAGATCGACGGCCCCAAGCGAAAGCAGCCAAGACCCCCTCCGGCAATGAGCCCGAGCCATGAGGACGACGCCCCCGGCAAGGCAGAGAACGAGGACCAACAACGGCAGCAGACACACCCAGCAAACGGTGGAGCTAGCGACGAAGATGAAAGCCAAGCTAGCGACGAAGATGAAGGCCAAGCTAGCGACCAAGATGAAGGCCAAGCTAGCGACCAAGATGAAGGCCAAGCTAGCGACCAAGATGAAAGCCAAGCTAGCGACCAAGATGAAAGCACCTAGCCATCCATCATCCGCGCACTAGCACCTCCACTTTGGACAGCCGCCTATCACATGCAAGCCTGGTATGAAGACGAAGCCTTCTGGGAACTAGTTGGACCAAAGATCTTCGATGCTCAAAGGTGGGAGCAGGCAGAGGCCGAGGTCGACCACCTTCTGGACCTCGTCCAGCTCACTCCAGATGCCCGCATCCTCCACATGCCTTGCGGCAGCGGGAGGCACCTGCTCGAGCTTGCCCGTCGCGGCTTCACAGTTACAGGCATGGATCGCACGAAGCCGTTTCTTGCAGAGGCTCGCCGCATCGCGGACGACGAGGGACTTTGCGTCAGGCTCATCGAGAGCGACATG
>SKWY01000294.1 GCA_007128675.1 Deltaproteobacteria bacterium
ACGATCAAGACGAGCCAGCCGCGCTTCCTTGGATCACCATCTTCCCATTCGGCTACTTGCGGCACTATTCGGCGAAGGAGGGTGGCGAGCGCCATGTCGGCGGGCTCGTGAAAGCGGGAGACCCGTCCTCGTCCAAGCGCCGTGACGATGTCCTGATCACGATGGACTAGCTTGCGCACATCCCGCCGGAACGCGTCGCGGTCATCGAGGCCGAAGGAGGCCAGCGCGCGCAGAGCGAGGGAGGCGTAGCGCCGCCTGGGGTTCTCCGTAAGGAGCCAGTTTGCCGCGGCCTTTGCGACGCGCGGCTGGTTGCTCTCGAGGGCGACCTCGGCCAGATGCTCGACACGGGAGTACAAATCGGCCGGAGGGCCGATGGCCTCGAGGACCGCGACGACCTGGTCATCGAAGACCACGTCGGCTAGATACTCCAGGGTCTTGCGGTAGAGGTGGGCATACACGGGGTCATCCGTGGCGGGGTGGCGCAGCACGTCGGTCACGACCGCGAGAAAAGCATCGTCTCTTCCCGTTGCGAAGTAGGCCTGAGCGAGCCACCAGCCATGCGCCGCCCGATGAGGTGCACCAGGGGGGGGCAGGACAGCGTGCTTTTCGATTGCATCCTCGAGGTCTGTGGCCTCGACCATCAAGCGTAGCTCCAGGACGGCGGCAAGAAAGCTGTTTGGTCTGTCTAGGCCGAACCCCCGCGCCGCGCGCACGGAGCTCAAGGCCACTTCTTCCATGCCGAGTCTGGATGCCTTGATGGCACGCAGAAGATACATGCTTGCTACCTCGGCTCCAGGCAGTCCCGGCGGCGCGTTCCCCCTTGTTTCGCCGGCGCCGTTTGCGGCCGGAGCGCTTTCGATCCTCGGCGCCAGCCGCTCATCGACCAGAGGCTCCAACCAGGCGAGGACATTCTTTTCACCTTCATCCAGCCCGGTCTCGAGGCGAGCGCCGTGCATCCGCAGCCTGAAACGAATATCGAGGAGGCTGCCTTGCAGCTCTCTTGGCGAGAGCGCCTCTAGGAGCCCTAGGGCTCTTCTAGTCGCCAGAAGCTCCATCCTTGTAAGATCTTTCGTGGAGTGATCGTTCGCGCTCGCCGGATCCTCATCGCAGAGACCGACGGCCCTGGGGCCGGGGATCTCGTCTACCCACCGTTCCGGGATCGCCGGCCAGATCAGCCAGCCGTCCGGAGGCTCTGAAGCGTCACGATCGAAGAGCTCTTCGCCTCGAATATCGTGATGCAAGGTACCGGCGATGGCCCGGGGCCCTCTGGACAGAAGGCGAAGGCGCCTTATCGACTCCAGGTGGAGGGTCGTCAAGGCGAAGGCGGCCAGCTTCTCGTCTTCATGTCTTGGCGACAGCCGCGTTGCCACCGGCCGGCAAGAGAGAAAATCCAGCCACGCAAAACCGACCTCGGTCCATGCGTCATCGACTCCAGCCTGAATCTCGGCGTCCAGGCGGTGCTGGAAGGCGCTCAACCGTCTCTCTTCGAGATGGGCGAAGCGAGCCCCTCTTGGCAGCTCCGTCTTCCCATACGTGACGCAGCCGGCCGAAAGAAGGAGCACCGAGACTCCCGCTGATAGAAGCCGGTGGTTCATCGAAAGACACCGGGGTCGATCCGCCAGCCCACGACGAGGGCCGGCATGAAGCCAATCGAGGGCACCCAGCCGCGGGCGCGGCGCTCGAGCTGAAAGGAGAGGTCGAGATCCATCCTTACCTGGATCCCATACTGAAGGTGACCGAGAAGGGCGAGGCCGGCCACGGCGGTAGGTAGCCAACGGGTGTCGGCCTTGCTTACACCGAGCTGGCCCTTGGCCATGGGATCGAAGTGAAGCAGCCAGCCTCCAAGCAAGAGCGCTTTTCCGTATCCCAGGGCGAGATGCGCTCCAGGGGCAATCAAGACATCCTGTGGCCGGGCATCGGGCGTCATGCCCGTCTCGTCTCTTATCTTTATCGCCGCTCTGGACAGAGAGCTGTAGAGCCTCGTTACCCGGAAGGAGAAGGCAAGGTTCTCATCCAGGAAGTAGCCTGCCTCGCCGCCGATGATGAAGGTGTCATAGAAATCATTTCTAATGTGAGCTCCGAGATGGACGTGTGCGTAGGGACGCCCGGCTTTCGATGCGAACCTTGGCTGAACAGTCGGACGGGAGGGGATAGGTGCCCCGTCCACGCTCTCGCCGTGTAGTTTCTCGTCCTTCTGTGCCGCGGTCGCGGAGGCCGCCATCGAGAAGAGAGCGGGCAGCGCCATGGAAAGTAGGAGCGCTCTCATCCTTCGCCGTCCTCCATGCGCCGGCAACGCGTATCGTCGAGCCAGCTTGGAACGACCGTCTTGTCGCTCAAACGGAACATGCGATCGCAGTATGCGTCACAGACCTCCAGGCGATAGACCACCTCACGGATGAAGAGGCTTTCGTAAGGAACGAGAAACTGACTGCCCAGGCCGATTGTGAAGTGAGGCGTTTCTCGGGTCGGCCAGGGGAGCACCTCCGGCCAGGGGAATAGGCCGACTTCGCCGCTGCCTACTCGATCGACGACGGTGGGCGATGGCTCGCAGAGCTTGAAGTAATCAGGCGTAGCTCCTGGAGGCGGCTCGATCGGCACGAGGGTGTCCGATGAGTGCATCATCGTGCGAAAGGGAAGCGTGCGTTCGGTAAAGGCCGCGATATCACCAGCCATTGTCTCGTCATGGAGTCCTCGCCACGTTATTGCGTGCGACCAGTTGAAGCTCCACAGAACCGCGGAAGATCCCAGGGCCAACATGTACGGTCTTGCTGGCGAGGCGGCCGCCGTGTCGTCGGAAATGGAGCCGAGCTGCTCGGCGATGTCCCTGTCCAACGGAAGTGAGAGATTGTTCACGTAGAGCCACAGGACGCGATAAGGGCCATCCAAGAGCGGCTCGAGGCCCATCACTGCCTCGATCATGTCGGCGACTGGCAGCCTTCGCCTTGGATCTTGCGAGCATCCCGTCATGGGATCGGAAGAGTCCGGCTCCAAAGGAAAGAAGGCGCCTAGATTGTGGATGCGGCCGCGCTCGGAGAAGCGAGATTCGATATGGCTGGAAAGAACGCGTTTGATCTCTTGGCATTGATTGTCGTTCGGCACCTCCATATCGAACAGTATTCCGAAGGCTATCGGGGCGCTCTCGACGGGTGCGGTGTAGCGTCTGGTTTCGATACGGGTCTCGGCGGCGGCTTCGATGGGGATGAGAGCGTGGGGGCTTGCCCGGTCGAGACGGTTTGGGCGAAGCGCAAGGCATCTATAAGCGTCTAGCCAGTCGCCATCGAGGTCCACCACCGGCTGGGCCCCGAGCCACCTGCCCTCGGGTGACATGCAGTCTTCAAAAGAGCGAGGTCGGCTGGCCTCGACGAGCTGCCACTCGAAGTCGCGCTCCAAGGGGACCCTGTTGGCGACAAACCAGCTGTCGATTCCGATCTCGAGGGCGGTGTTGGCGTAAAGAGGAAAGGGGCTGGCTGTGAAGGTCGTGTTTGCCCGGTAGAGCCTTGGCTTGGGGCCTATGAGCGGTCCGTCGATATCGTGAACCGACCGAAGTGGCCTCGTGTCGGGCGGAAGATCGACCTGTCCCGGAAGCTGGTACTGGAAGCAGAGGCCCTCGTCGCATTCGAATGGGTCCGCCGGAAACGGGATGCTCCGAAGGTCGATCTTCGAGAAGCCGGCGCCCAGATCCAGCTCGAAAACCACGCGTCTTGGATCCGCATCCTCTCCGATCCGCCATGACAAAAAGGTCATGTCCTCTTGGTCGGAGTAGACCACCCACAAGGAGCGAATCGAGTAGGGGCCGTGCTCGAACTCGACCAAAGAGCATCCTCCCGCAAGCAGGATGAGCAGGACCGCGCCGAGACCGGAGCAACGCCCGGGCGACGCGGCCGACAGGACCCCCGAAAGGCCAAGTAGAAGCCTGGCTTCGACCACGAGGCGTATCGTACAGCATCAATCGTGCCATTTCCTCAGGTCTCTTGGAGATCGAGAGGATGCGGCCCTTTCGAGAGCCCTTGAGAGCGTTGGTGATACCGAAAGGTGGCGGGCAGGTGCGACATCCGTGACGCGGCCAGTCCCCCGTGACATCGTTCAGCTTCGTTATGGGGAGCTCATTCGTTGTTCCCCAGATTCTCTTGTGACGGTGCCGGCCCAGCGGGTGAGTGGTGCTCGTTCCGGCCCGGAACTCGGCTTCGGCTCACGGGGGACGTCGCCGGGCGCGAGCTACGGTTGTAGCGCATCCTTGGCTCGGCTTGGTCTCACGCGGGACGTCGCCGGGCAAGAGCGGCGGTCGTAGCGCATCCTTGGCTCGGCATCGTCTGGCGGGGGACGCCGGGGCCAAGGACAGACGCCGAGGTATGATTAGGCAGACTTTGGGCTTGCCGGCCTGCGTAGGGCGGTATCGCTGATGAACTGACAGACCTGGTACCAGATCGTATCGAACTGTGGGCGGCGAAAGCCGCTTCCGCTCGCCAGCCAGTCGATGTGGGGAGGCTCATGGTGCGGATCCTTGAAGTGGCCCACGATGTCTAGATGATCCGCCCTGGCCGCGGCGATTACCTCTCCGTGAGGCTGAGAGAGGGTCGGCACGATTCCATCGGTGTCTCTTGCGGTTGGAACCTCTCCGTATCGCGAGCGGAAGACATCGGCATAGCGACGCGTGGGGTCGGCCACCTTGGGCGGCGGCATTCTCGAGGCGGCTCGGTAGAGCCAGTTGTAGAGGGAGTGAGTCACCTGGGCGTAGGGATCGAGTCCCACCTTGAGGCGGCCGCGAATGTTCGGCGGCAAGGACCATGTGAGAACCGAGCCATAGCAAGTGCCCGGGCGGTTGACGATGCTTGCGTTGAAGAGATCTATGTTCTCGGGGGTGAGCTGGCTCAATAAGGACTGGTCCTCGCCCACGTTGGAGAAGAACTCCGAGAGCGCCAGCCGCCTGTCGGCGGTGAAGTCACCAAGGAGCTGGGCGAAGAGCTGATCGAGGATCGTCTGGTTCCAGCCGAGGGGGTTGTCCAGGACCGAAATGAGCTTGCCGAGCCGAAGAAGGAAGGAGAGGGGCAGGCGGCCGAACCGAAGAGAGTAGACGGTGGTTATAGAGAGCAGGCGCAGCAGCTTCTGGCCGATGATGCCGGAGAAGAAGGTGGCCAAGGGGGTGCCGTGGTGAGGGGTCGATACGGTTACTACGCTTCGGATCCGGCTTGCGAACGACTCGATGTCGTGGGGAGTATCGAGGGAGACGTTCGGGCTGGAGAGCAGGCGTGCGTCCAGGCCGCCGGTGCTATGACCAATGAGGTGGATCGCATCCTCTTCACCCGCCGTGGCGGCAATGTCGTTGAGGAGGGCCGCCGCCCTGCGTCTTATCGAGGCGGTGGGCAGCGTGTGGACCATGTGGACTTCAGCCGGGACCTCGAGCCTGTCGAGTTGCTCGTGCAGAAGGTCCTTCAGGTGCATGAAGTAGAGCAGCTCACCTAGATTCGTGAAGCCGAAGAATCCGGGTATCAGATAGATTTGGTTCATTGGCAAGCCTCGGGGGCTATGGGTGCCTTGTTCTGGTGATCTCGGATCATCGTCGAGCTACCGCCCAGTCTTCGATGCACCCATTGAGGCGACAGCCTCGTCGGGCTCTATCTCTCCTCCGAGGACGCGCGGAAGAAGGGGGCTGTCCATCAATCGAAGATGCGTCGCCTCTCGGCCGTGGCGCAGCGCCACCATCTCCGCCACGATGCTCAAGGCAAGCTCATTTGGAGACTGGGCGCCAAGATCGATGCCTACCGGAGCATACAACCGTTCAAGGGAAGGCAGCTTCGAACGAGACCCGATGGCGCGAAGAATGCGAAAGACCTTTCGCTGGCTTCCGATTAGACCGATGTACTCGTGTGGGCTGTGCAGGCATGCCTCTAGCGCGGCATCGTCCAGGCCGTGGTCATGGGTCATGATGAGAAACCAGGGGGCAGGGCCTGCCTCTTGTTTGGTACTTGGCTTGCCGAGCTGCTCCACTGCTTCTTTTGGCGCCGCCACGATTCGCCGGCAGCCGGGGAAGCGATCCTCGGAGTTCAGCTCGGCTCTTTCATCCACGATCGTAACGGCGAAGCCCACCGAGCTAGCGAGGGGGGCCGTGGCCAAGCCAACGTGTCCAGCGCCGAAGATGACGAGCCGGGAAGGTGCCTCCAAAGGTTCGATGAACACCTTCATCCTCCCGCCGCAGCTCATCCCGAGCTTCCCGAGATCCAGATCCAAGGTGTGGGCGCTTTCTCCATCACGGCATGCCTCGAGAGCGTCGACGATGCGGTGCTCGACGGCTCCTCCGCCTACGGTGCCGACGAGATCGCCGTCGGGCCGAAGCACCATTCGCGAGCCGGGCTTTTGCGGCGCCGAGCCGCCAGTCTCGATGACCGTGGCCATCGCGCCGCGGCCGCCTTCGTGAAGAAGCTTCTGGATTGCGTCTAAGATTTCTTGCATGTCGTGCATCGTGGCTGCCTCGCCGCGTCAGGTCAACGGGTCTTTTTGCTGCTGAATCCCCGCTACCTTCTAGGTGCCAAGTAAGGAACGGCTCGGCGTATCGCTACATTTGAGTGAAACGAAGAGATGGAGCGCAAAGCAGGGGTCATCGGTTTTGCGTGTTGTGCGCGACGCTCGGGGTTGCTTCCTAGCCACGCGGCAGTTCGCGTCGTGCGCGGGCGGGAGCGCGGAAATGGCGAGGGGGGTAGTGTGTGGATCGCGGCATGCTTCTCTTGCGGGCCTTGTGCGGCGAGGTTTCACCCCGGGGTTGTCCGCTGATTGGTGGGCTCGTCGTGGCGGCCTTCTGGGTCGCCGTGCCCTGCTGAAGGCAAGCTGGTCGGCAGTTGGACCGCGCTGGGTCCTCGTGGGGTATTATCTTTTCAGGCGAGCCGGCCTGGCTCGTCATCGACCACCGCTCATCGAACTGGAGAGCCGATGCTACGCTGCATGGGAGTAGTGATCGCCCTTTGCTCGCTAATGGCTTGTGGGCCGACGCAGTCCAGGGAGTGCAAAAGAATGCTGGAACGCATGGAGGGATGCGCACAGCTGCCCTCGACCTCACGTACGCTCATCGAGCAGATGGGCTACGAGGAAGGTGGCGCTTGCTGGGAAGATGCGGACTATGCCGAGGTCTGCACGCAGGCGTGCATCAGGACCATGGCCGACTGGGACAGGGACGGCATCTGTCCCTAGGAGCTGGAGACGACGCCTGTCTACTGATCGGTTGCCCGCGCTACCTCGACACTCGACGACGCCCGGTCAGTCTATTGTGCCGTGGTTAGGAGAAGCGCGCCCTCAGCATGTCTCTGAATGGCTCGTAGTCGACTGTAAGCGGCTCGAAGGTCTCGGGACGATCTTCTATGCCCGAAAGGCTTAGCGGAACCTCCGGATCGATGCCAATCAGCGACCTTATTTCTTCGGGGAACTTGGCCGGATGCGCAGTCTCCACCGAGACCATGGTTCTGGAGCTAGCCTCGGAGTGGCTTTCGACGAAGCGCTGGAGACCCGCCCAGCCCACGGCTCCATGCGGCTCGAGAATGACCCCGTGGTTCTCGTATGCTTGCTTGATGGTCTCTCTCGTCTCGGCGTCGGTGATACTGATACCGAAGAGGTCGGCTCGAAGCTTCTCCATGCTCGGCGATGCGCGTAGGGTTCCCTTCTCGTCCATCCAGCCGCCATAGAGGTCGACCAGCCGCGCAAGGTTGGAGGGATGACCGACGTTCATCGCGTTCGAGATGCAGACCCGCGACGGCTCGATCTTCTGGTAGACGCCGCTCGCCAAGAACTTTGGCACCTCGTCGTTCTCGTTGGTGGCTATCACCAGCCTCTCGATGGGCACCCCCATCTTCCGGGCTATGACGGCGCCCATCATGTCTCCGAAGTTGCCGGACGGAACGGAGAAGACTATGGGCTCCAGGTTCGCCGCGTCGGCCAGCCGGACGTATGCGTAAACGTAGTAGACCGACTGGGGCAAAAGCCGGCCTATGTTGATCGAGTTGGCCGAGGAGAGCCTGATGCCGGCTAGATCCTCGTCGGCGAATGCCCGCTTCACCAGCGCCTGACAGTCGTCGAACTTTCCATCCACGGAAAAGGTGGTGACGTTGCCGCCAAGGGTGGTCATCTGCTTGCGCTGCCTGGTCGAGACCTCGTCCTTGGGAAAGAGGACGACGATTCGAATCCCGTCTATCCCGTGATACGCATGCGCTACGGCGCTGCCCGTATCCCCCGACGTCGCCGTGAGGATCACGAGTTCCTGCTCGTCTTCGGCGAGGAGCTCCCCCATCCAGCGCGCCATCATGCGGGCGGCGAAGTCCTTGAAGGATGCCGTGGGGCCTTGATCGAGGCGAAGGACATGCCGCCGGTCCGTTACCTTTTCTATGGGGACTTCGTAGTCGTAGGCGTCCTCGCAGAGGGCAAGGAGCCTCCCTTCGTCGATGACGTCCTTCGTAAAGGGACGTAGGATGGCGCTGGCGATCTCTGGGTACGTCTTGTCGCCGAGCGCTTCGAGCTCATCGGGGCCGAAGCTCGGGTAGGTCTCTGGCATGTATAGCCCGCGGTCGGCGGCCTGGCCCTGGAAGAGGGCCTCGCGCAAACCCGTGGGCGCGACGTCACGGTTGGTGCTGTAGAAACGCATGGTGGAGGATGATAACGCGCAAGAGGCCTGGATGTCCGAGGTTTTGGTCTCTTTTGCGGCATCTTTTTGTCCCGAGACCCGTTCTCGGGACGAAGAAAGACCTCTGCGAGGATCTACTCGCCGCCAGGGGGTGGACCCATATCCCGTTGGTGATATGGTGCCTTCGCTTTTGACTCAAACATCTTCGGAGGATCTCCATGGGTGACGACGTCATTACTCCAGGAATGCAGCGCTATGTCGACGAGGCCAAGGCCTATCTCGCCAAGCGCGACCGCTACATCCAAGAGACGGTCAAGAAGTGGCGCTTCGATACCATCGCGGTCCACGGGCTCTACTCGGTCCAAGAAGCGCTCGAGGACTACCAGGGCTCGATCATCGAGCCTATCTTCATGAGCACGTCTCAGGCTTACCGGGACTCCGACGAGATGGCCGCGGCGCTGGCTTACATGATCCCCACCTGGTGCTACTCGCGGATAGCAAACCCGTCTACCTACTACTACGAGTGGACGTTGGCCCTTCTGGAGGCCTACGGGTTCAAGGGTGATACATCTTGCTGCTCCACCTCTTCCGGGATGGCCGCCATCATGACCGCGGTGCAACCGTTTTTGGTCAACGACGAGGCGCCCGACGAGCCGAGAAACTTCGTGGCCACCGCCCAGTGCTACGGCGGTACGTTCCAGCAGTTCAGCGTGCGCATGGCTCAGGAGCGAGGCATCGAGTGCCGCTGGGTGCAGGATCCGACGAACCTCGACGAGTGGGCATCCAAGATCGACAAGAACACCCGCTTGCTCTACGGCGAGCTGCCAAGCAACCCCGGTCTCGGCTTCTTCGACATCGAGAAGGTCGCTGATCTGGCCCATAGCCACAAGCTGCCCCTGATCTGCGACTCCACCGTGGCGACTCCCGCCCTTATGAGGCCCATCTGCCACGGAGCCGATATTGTCGTTCACTCGGCCTCCAAGTCGATGACCTCCAGCGGCTTTGGCGTCTGCGGCGCGGTAATCGCTCGCAAGGATCTTTGTACCTCGCTGGACAACGAGCAGTTGAAGAAGGACTTCGGTCTCTACGTGAAGTACCTGCCGAACCGCGACTATGGTCCGAACCTGCATCCAATGCAGGCGATCATGACCCTGAACGATGTTCGAACGCTGCGCTCCAAGATGGATCTGCTCAGCATGAACACCATGAAGGTCGCGCGCTTCCTCGAGGAGCACTCTAAGGTCGAGAGCGTCCAGTACCTGGGGCTTCCGAATCATGAGCTGCACGATGTCGCAAGCAAGTACATGTGGCTGGTGGATGCCGAGCATGACGAACACTACAGAAAGCCGATCAATCGCTACGGACACCTGATGTCGTTCTGCGTGAAGGGCGGCCGGGAGAAGACGCATAAGGTCTTCGATAATCTGGAGCGCATCTGGCGCGCCACGGACCTTGGTCGCATCAAGAGCGTCGCCACGATTCCGGCAATCTCCACACACCAGCAGCAGGGCGAGGAAGGCCGGAAGATGGCCAACATCCCGCCGAACATGATCCGGCTCTGCGTGGGCGCCGAGCACCCCGACGACGTCATCGCCGATCTAGACCAGGCTCTGACCCGCGCCGGTTAGCTAGGCTTGCTAGGCGGCTAGCTAGGAGGTTGGCACATAGCCGGAGGTTCTTGGAGGCTAATGTTCCAAAGCCTCTTGCAGCGCGGCGGAAAGATTGCGCCCTCCTGCGAAGCCCTTCAATGCGATGCTAGCGACCGAGTCCCTGGCGCGATCTGTATCGGCAGTGCTCGCCTCCGTAGAGACCGGAGACCATTCATTTCAACCCCGGGCTTCGGGCCACAACAAATGAAAACCGAGGCTAAGACGAACGGCAGCGGCTGTCTCGAGGTGCTGGAGCTCTACTCGACTCGAGGGGTGCACTCGGCCTTCTTGAATGGCCTGGTGCGTAACCTCTTGCCGCTAATCACTCGGATTACGGCTGACCGTGAGGCGCTTGATTGGACTATTGCCCATGATGTCGAGAAGAGACAGCTTCATGCGCCCGGCCGCTCCATCATGAGGGAGCTGTACTGCTCGACGGCGGCTCTTCGTGTGCTGTTTCCATCACGAAGCTTCGTTTTGGTTACCGGCGCTGGCCCTCTTGTGCATTTGCTAATATCTCTGGTCGCTCCACTGAAGAACCTGGCCATCGTCGTTCACTCGGAGTTTGCCAGGGCAAGTAAAGGTAAGTCTCCGAGCGATAGGATTATCGCCTTGGCGTTATCGATTTATGCTCGTCGCCGCGCTCGTTTGGTCGTGTTGAGCGAGTCGACTCGAGCCGGGATAGTCGAGTCTGGCCTCTACCCTTCGGAGTGTCTCAAGGTATTGACCCATCCATTGCTCCCGCCGGATCACCCCGTGGGCGAGAGGTCCTTTGAAGCGGCGGCCCTTCATGGATTGATACGGACGCAGAAGCTGGGGGCCGCGAGTAGGGTTCTGTTTAGGATAAGAACCGCCTATGGGTTGAGGCCCGTGTTGTTCGGGCAGCTAGACGGCGTGGATCCCAAGCTGCTCGAGAGCATGTTCGATCACGTGGAGCTCAGGGGGCGGCGTTATGCCGAAACGGAGCGTGATGAGTACTTCAAAGAGCATGGCGTCGGAGCCCTCCTATTTCTTCCAGGCCACGAATACCGGTTTACGACGAGCGGGGCAGTCTGTGACGCGACTCGTCTAGGGTGCTACGTGCTCGGGCCGTCGGACTCGAGGCAGGCCCGGGAGCTGGTTGGCCGGCTGTACAATCCGGATCCGGCCTCTTTGAATCGCATTTCCTCGGCTCGTTTGAATGAAATGGTTCATGCTCGCGCGCTGGCGAATTTGGAGCAAATCAAAGAGATCATGGAAAGGTGACGTCTTGTAGCTAGCCTTCTTGCTCGTTGAGCTATCGGCGAAGCATCTGCTCGATTACCGCGGTTGCCGGATCGACCAGCAGCCCCGTCTCCAGGGCGTCGCTCTCCGTGAATGCCCGCCCGCTTCTCTCCGTAATGCCGTGGCCGGTGAGTGAGAAAGGCGGGGGCTCGGCGGAGTGGGCCTTCGTGCTGACCGGCGTCGCGTGGTCGGGTGCGACAAGCACCCGCCACTCACCGATGCTCTCGAGCTTATCCAGGAGGGGTTTCAGGATGACCTCGTCGATCCGCTCCAGCGCCTTGACCTTCTCCTCGGCGCTGCCCAGATGCCCAGCTTCGTCGGGAGCCTCCACGTGCACGACGACGAGATCGAAGTTGTCAATGGCATCGAGGGCCGCCTTGCTCTTTCCGGCATAGTCGGTGTCGATGTAGCCGGTCGCTCCGGGGACGTGAATCAGCTCCATGCCCATGGAAAGGGTGATACCTCGTATTATGTCCACCCCGGTTATGGCAGCCGCCCTGACGCCGAAGCGAGACTCGAAGGGCTCCAGCTCTACCGGCCGCCCTTGTCCCCACAGCCAAATATTGGTCGCGGCGGATTTCTCGGCCTCCCGCAGCCGTCGATTCACGGGATGGTCGGCCAGAACGCTGGCCGCCCTCTCCATGATCCGCCTGACGCGCTCCTCTCCCGCTCCACGGGGCCAGTGCTCGCTCACGGGCTGGTCGGGTATGTCATGGGGGGGGACGCAGGTCAGCTCCAGATCCCGCGCATCGGAGAGCATCATTAGGTTGCGGTATGACACTCCGCTGTGGAACTCGCAGCCCTCATCGCCAAGCTCTTCGTTCAAGGTGCCGATGAGCGCGGTTGCGTCTTCTTGAGCAACATGGCCGGCGGTGAAGTCGCGCATGCGGCCGTCTTCTATAGTGACGAGATTGCAGCGGAAGATGATTTGGTCCGGGCTGGCGGTCAGTCTCTGGGCCGCCGCTTCTAATGGAGCCCGGCCCGAGTAGTAGCGGTGAGGATCGTATCCGAGGATGCCCAAGGTGCCCACGTCGGTGGCCGGCGTGAAGCCTGGAGGAATCGTGAGCATCCTTCCGAGGCGGCCGTCGCGGGCGAGCCTGTCCATGTTCAGGATTTTGGCCGCCTGAAGCGGTGTCCTTCCGTCCAGCTCTGGCTGAGGCACATCGGAGGCGCCGTCTGGAAGAATGATTGCGTACTTCATGATGGGTTCTCCTCGGTCGAAGGCGAGCGAAAGTAGGGCGAAGAGCATAAGGGCAATCACGGTTGCGCCTCAATGTCGTCGGTCTCCGCAAGCTTGGAGATCGAGACAGGTGCACGGTTAGTGTCCCCGGACTTGGTGTAATGGCTAGGTCGTCTTTTTTAAAAAGAAGGCCACCGCGTCATCCTGAAGGTCTGGAAACCCGAAAGGAGGACGACACGATGGCCGAGGACCCAAAGATGGACGTAGCCGCTCTAGTAAGCAAGACCCTTGATGAGGCCGACCCTGACTTGCGGAGACAGGCGAGACAGGTGCCACACGAATGGAGACCAATGGAGCCCGCGTGGGGATGAAGGCCCAAAGGAATCCTTCCAGCGTGGCGACGGCTGGCACGCGAAGAATCTGTATCCAAACGTGTTCGATAGAGCTAGAGTGCATGGACTGCGTTGGCAAGCAGAGCGTTTCGAGCAGTGTGACTGTCACCTTGATATGTGGGAGAAACTGATATGAACCGTGTTGTTTTTCGTTTCACTTGGGTGTTGGTGGCGTTCCTTGGTGCCTCGCCGGCACTGGGAGGCGAGGCTGCTCTCGAGAGAACATTCAGGGCCGCTTTGGAGAGCGGACACGTAGTCCAGTGGTGCTCGCAGACCATGAGCACG
>SKWY01000095.1 GCA_007128675.1 Deltaproteobacteria bacterium
CCATCAGAAGGGCACCAATGAGCACCAGAGCCACCCCAGGAAACGCAAAGACCAGGGCTAGCAGCCCAGCTACGGAAAGATCCTCCGCAAGCGAAAGACCAGAGCTGGAAAGAGCGTTCGAGGCCGGCTCGGGGTTCAGGCGCGCAAGGCCCCTAAGGCCGGCCTTGAAACCATGGGTTCCAAGGGCGATCGAGCCTGCTCCCATCGCAGCCATCAGCTGATAAGCAATCTCGATGTCGCGAGCCAGAGTCAGCGCTATGAAGACTGCCGCGACCGGCCTCACGATTGTATGGAGCGCATCCCACAGGTTGTCGAGAGCCGGCACCTTGTCGGCGAAGAACTCGACGAGAAACAACACCCCCGCCGGAGCAAGCACCCAGTAGGAACCAAACGGTGCGATTGCTTCCTGCACCTCTGGGGTTCCCTCTCCGAAACGAGCATACAAGCCAACCGCCAGCAGGGTCAGGTAGGCATTGGCGCCCGCACCTATTGAAGTACCCAAGAGTAGAGATAACCAGGAGACCATAGGAACAGGGAGAATCGCCTCGCTTTTCCCATACGTCAACGGAACATCGAACTAGACGTGACGAATAATCGGACTTCCAGTCCGCTTCTAGGTCCACCAAGCAACACGAAAGAGCGCCAATCAGCTCCATGGCAACGGTTTGCCGTGTTGGCACCGCGCTTGCTCTCCCAAACGGCGCGTAAGAGCGCTTGCTAATCGCTCTTCGCGTTTCAGCCACTTCAACCTGGAGGCAAGCATGAACGACAAGCAACTGGAAGTCTGGTCCATCCGAGCCGCAAACGAAAGAAACCCGAGGGACTTTTGGAAGCATGCCGGAAGAGCCTTCGTGAACCAAGATGGTTCAATCAACGTCTTGCTGGATGTGCTGCCCATCGATGGCAAGCTGCAAATACGGAAGCGACGGGAGAACGAGCTATCGGACCCCGGTCGCGGCCAGGGTTCGTCTCGACCGCCCGAACCAACCCGCGACGGCGCATCGCTGCATGGCTCGCAAGAGATGACGCGGGACCAAACCGGCGTCTCCCAGGCGCATATTCACTGAAGAGCTCCCTCTTGCAGTCAACCCCAAGTAATCCAGGCGCTCTTGCATCAAGGGCGTCTTCCAAACCTCTCAAGGAGTCACGAATGAACACTCGAACAATCGTTAGCTACCTATCCAAGACACTCGCAGTCACGGCCTTCGCAACCGCCCTTCTCCTCGCCTTGCCAGCCTCCGCCCAACTGCTGCACTCCTCCTCGGAGGATGGTTCCGTCATCGGCCAGCATCGGGTGGAGCTGAACTCCGCCTCCGAGGAGGAACTCATGTCCCTGCCCGGGATCGGACCCGCCCTCGCCAAACGAATAATCGAAGAGCGCACGGCCCGGCCCTTCGAGAGCACAAGCGATCTCGAGCGCGTCAAAGGGATTGGTCCCGCAAGTCTGAAGCGTCTCCTTCCTCATGTCCGTGTCCAAAGACCAGCACGTAGATCATGATCTCGACCCTACGTGGCGCCCTCGGGCTGATTGACAGGCTCCGAGGACGCCGCGTAGTCTCCGCCGCAATCGAATAGCGGCTGCAGGTGCTTCATCTTCGCAACATGGGGTGGAGCTCCAAGGGAAGACCGGTGAGAGTCCGGCGCGGTCCCGCCACTGTAGCCGGGAAGCGGTTCATCTAGATGCCACTCGCTCTTTCGGCGGGGAAGGCGATGGACCGCGTTGCATGAAGGCACATGCAGAACCCGGAAGCCAGGAAACCTGCCTGCACGCCGATCGCGACATCTCGGATGACCGAGATGTCGTGGCTTCGCTCTTCGGTCGAAAGAGGCAGCCACCAAATGAAGAAAAGTTCTTGCAGAAAAAGGCGTGGAGACGCGGCTCGCGGAGCGTGGAGTGAACAAGCTTCCCTGGTCGCCAGTCAAACGGCATGCCCTCTTCTCGGTGCTCTCGTTGCTGTTTTCCTTTCAGCGCCTACTTCTGTTCAAGCCGACGCGGCACCGGACGAGAGCCCTGCTCTGATGGAGCCCGTCGATACCGTCGAGGTAACGGCAACGATCGATGACGAGGAGCCAGTTACTTCTTCCTCACCTACGGCGGCATCCTCGAGCGTTTCAATCGGCCCTCTCGAATCAGCGACTGTGGACCTCGGGGCGACTCTTCGAAAGGCACCAGGAGTAATGCTCCGCCGAACCGGTACCCCTGGAAGCCCAATGAATGCCTCCATTCGTGGCTCATCAGCGGATCAGATCCTGATCAAGCTCGCCGGTCTGCCACTGACCCCTCCGGGAGGCGGTCTTGTAGATCTTTCCTCGATTGCCCCTTCTCTCGTGGAGCGCCTCATCGTCACGCGGGGCACTGACGCGGCAATCCATGGGGCCGGCGCGCTTGGCGGAGTGATTCATCTGGAGCCCGCAAAGCAATTACTCGACACCGATGACGCTTCTTGCCTCGATGACGGCGCTGAAGCTCTCTGTCTCGATGATTCATCCCCTTCCAACCACGACTGGGCTCTTCGAGCAGACTCCCTTCAGAGCATGGGCGTATCGACCAGCTGGAGAGGCAAAGAGGGACCAGCCCTGCTATCAGCCTCTGTCGACATGCACGGCTCTCGCGGACGATTCGGTTTCGAGCGGGCGCTGACGCCCAACCTCCCCGACGCCCCCTGGACAACCGAACAGAGACTCAACAATGGGGCACTCATGGGCTCTGCTCTCCTATCGGCCAGTGCTCCCGCCTCGGACGGCAAGCTGAGGCTCACCGCTTTTGGCCATGGAGCCCGCCACGAAGTAGCCGGCATGATCGGCTTTCCCACCCCGGGGGCATTCAGCGACACCTATCGCTCACTTCTAGGGGGCTCGTTCACCTCCGACATCCTCGGCCCAATGGCTCTTCGTTGGTCGACGACGACATGGGTCGCCTCGGACCACTACAGCTATTACCCAGGCGTTCCCGCGGCCCCTGGAGCCGGAACGGCTTTCGATAACAGGCGCCACATTCTGGGGACCCGTGCCACGATGGAGGCTCTTGTGGCAGGCATGGTGCTTCAGCTAGCAGCCGAGACAAGCTTCGAGAGCTTGAGCGGAACAGGAGTCGGTACCAGCCGCCCAGCCGGCTCGCTGTCCCTATCGGATACGGTCTTTCTCTTGAATGACCGCCTCTTGCTGCATGGAGCGGTTCGTCTCGATGCCTTCCAAGGCCAAGCTACCAACGTCTCCCCTAGAGCGGGAGCCCGCCTCACACTGCCAGCATCACTGACGTTGTTCGCGAACGCCGCTCGAGGTTCGAGGATGCCGACCCTGTTCGAGCTGTTTGGACAAACCGCCCTCGTCGCGAGTAACGAGGAGCTATTGCCAGAGTCCGCCTCCACAGTTGATTGCGGCATCGAGCTTCAGGCGAGTCGAACCAGGGCGAGATTCGTCGGATGGCGCAGTCGATATCGGAACCTCATTTCATACGAACTCCATCCCCCCTTGAGGCTCCGACCACTCAATGTCGGAAGAGCCCTGATCGACGGCGTCGAAGCCGACATCGTTTTCCAGCCCACCGACTGGCTGGAGATGATCGGCGTATACGCCCTCACAAACGCCGTCAATCTGTCACAGACACCCAACCTCGATGGTCGCCTCCTTCCCTACAGACCAAGACACAAGGGGTTCTCTCAGCTCGTCATCAAGGCAGGCCCTCTCA
>SKWY01000008.1 GCA_007128675.1 Deltaproteobacteria bacterium
CGTCGGACATGATGGCCAGATCTACACGGGCTACGATGATGGTCGCATCGTTCGTTTCGATAGGGACACCATGACTCCTACGGAAGTGGCAAACACGGGCGGCAGGCCTCTGGGCCTAGCCTTCGATCAACACGGGAACTTGATCGTTGCGGACAGTCATCTGGGGCTGCTTCGCGTCGACCTGCAAGGCGAGGTCACGGTTCTGCTCACCGAAGCCGAAGGCGTACCATTTCGCTTTCCAAATGATGTAGACGTAGCCAGCAATGGAACAATCTATTTCACTGATTCATCCAGCAAGTTCGGACCCCAATACGCAGGAGTCGATGACTTACTGGAACATGGTGGACATGGCCGACTAATGAGCCTTGCTCCAGATGATATCGAAGCTCGAGTATTGCTTGACGGTCTTCAGTTCGCCAATGGCGTCACACTCGGGGTAGACGAGCAATACCTTTTGGTCACAGAGACAGGCAACTACACTATAGTTCGTTACTGGCTCGTGGGAGAGAGAGCTGGCGAGCACGAGGTTTTCGTCGAAAACCTGCCCGGCCTGCCCGACAACATCTCGTTCAATGGACGTGATACATACTGGCTTGCCCTGTTTGCACCACGCGAAGCAGCCCTGGATGCATTATCTGGACTACCCTTTCTACGCAGGGTGGCTTTTCGACTCCCGTCATTCTTACAGCCACAACCTTCACCGCATGCCTTCGTGCTCGGCTTTTCCTTGGATGGCGAGGTTATTCACAACTTACAGCACAAGAGCCCCAACAGCTTCCATCCTGTTACGGGAGCCGTCGAGGCTGATGGAAAGCTATACCTTGGCAGCTTGACACAGAACGCTTTCGGGGTCTTTGCTCTTTGAGTACGGGTTTTCGTATTCCACGCGGGCGCCCAAAAACCGAGCCGGGGTGGTGCTTTACTCCCTGTTTCTAGACCCTTGCACTGAAATCCTACCGCTGCGATTGCTCGGCACCTGTGTCCAGCGTCTGAATCGATCGATTTGCCTCCAAGAGCTTCAATCTATCTCGCCATTGAAGAACCTTTGCAGGTATTTCGATGGACAGGTTCCTCGTCGACAAATCTACTCGCTGACTTCATCGGATGTCGAGGTGAGGGGCGTCTAGGAGTCGTTGGCTAGTTGCCCATTAGCACGTTCTCTTTAATTGCAGTTCTACTTGGGGAAGCTAGCTTCGATTCAGATAATTAGGGGGCCGTCCTCTAGGACTCAATGCATTAGGGAAGAGGACCAACTCATCCCTCGGGAGCCGAAATGAACACACATCGCACGGGTGTAGCTTCTTTTGTTCTAGTTTGCGTTGTCTTTATGGTGTCGGGATGTGGGGGCGAGCAGGCGGCAGCTCATTGCGAACCGGGCAACATGAATTGCAGTTGCCTCTCCGGAAACGAGCCCTGTCGAGCAGTCGACCTTCTATGCCTTGGCGGGAAGTGCGTGGAATGCGAGCTTGGAACTCAGGGCTGCGGCTGCACCGATGGAAACACATGTGTTACGCCGGGACTGATTTGCGAGAATGGCCGATGTCACTCTCGCGCAATCCGGCCTGATAATCCAATTTGCTACACGCCTTGTCGTCAGGATCTCGAGAAGTCCGATGGCAGCGCCTCAATCTGCTCCGCCGAAGGCCTCATGGAGGGCTGCATAGGCGGACGCGAGTGCACTAATGGGTCATGTATTCTCCCCGGCGAGGAGCCCGCTGCTTGTAGCAATGATTCCGGATGTCCAGACTTTCAAACCTGCATTGAAGGGAGTTGTTACTCCACCTGCCTATATGACAGCGAATGCGATGACGGCTGGTCTTGTTACCGGCATGTTTGTCGGAGGCGTTGCAGCACTCTGGACAATCCCTGCACTGGAAGCGACCGGGTTTGCGTGGCGTATGACGGCATCAACGGTTACTGTATGCCAGCTACGACTGCTCCAGATAGCCAACAGAGAGAAGTCAGGGGAAGCTATGACGCTCATCCTCTCTCTTGAGCTTCTCGAACGTTCGCACAAACGCCTCCTTGCGAGTGAGTACGGATCATACCCGGCCTCAGGACATCATCGTCAGTCGAAAGTCTCACATGGAGTTCACTCCAACCGGACGGGTCAGCGTGACCCAGGATGACGGTGCCCCGCTCCACTGGATACGTTTCGAGGGTTGCGACGAAATCCTGGAGGATGGAAGTTGCTTGTTGCGCGTGGAGCCGCTCGCTGAAAAGGAAATAATGATTCGCGAGGCCGCTAACCTCGCCCTCGATCGCTGGACAGGCCTTCTCGAACTGCATAACCCCGAGATGGGAAGGCGCCGGATCGAACTATCCTATGCCAGTAGGCCGGACGGTGCCTGGAGCGGCACCATGTATTACTTCGCAAGCTTCCGGGACAAGGGTCTAAGCGAGTGGTCCGAAGGAAACACGAGCATCAACAATGTGGAAAACGCCTTTGTTCAGCGATGGGCCAGGATGAAGGACGGTGGGCTATCTCTGGACGAGTTCATTGCCGTGCTGGGCTCTACCGTAAACGAAAGTTGGAGGTGGCCTTCTGTTTCTAGCTACTCGGCATGCGCCCCCGACGAGGTTGCCTGTTATCTGTTCGACAACGAGCAAGGCTACTCAGTGTACACGCCCAATGTCATGGAGGCTCCCATCCCCACCGGCACCGTGGAGTTTCCGATCACGATGTATCTTCGGCAAGAGTCTCCACAATCAGCTCCAAACGAACTCTCCGGACGCATAGTCACCGACACGACCCTGCACTACATTGGCGATAGCAGCATCAGCATAACCCTGGATAGGGATCCGGCGGAATGCACGACGAATCCCGCCGGCTTGGTGCTATGTGACGTGGAGGACATGCAAGCCAGTATCCTCGTCGGTGGGCGCTATCTCATGCCCAGCATGGATCAGCCTCATGTCAATGCTTGTGAACAGTATGCTGGTGGCACTTACGGTGTCTTCAAGACTCCCTGGCTGATACCTGGCTTCACATCAGGCACCGAGGTCATCAACGGCCTGCGCTACAAGCTCGAATGTCGAGACCAGCGCCTTCCCTTCGGAGATACGGTTGCCTCTTCTCTCAACCAGGTTCAAAGTGCCGCCAATCCCATTCCCGATGGACGCACCAGGGTGAGGAATCTTTCCTTGGTCGACGGCGCGCTCATCAACAGCAACGAACTGTGGATCCTGTTCAAGGAGCATTTCGAGTCATTCATGGGCGCCGGCGACACTGAAGGCTTTTCCGCCTATGGAATCATGCGTCTATCTCGCGCCACCGAGGATATCTCTTCTCAAGACTTCGAAGGATCTTCTGTTGACGACAGCAGGGTCTTCTCCGATGACAAGCTTCGTGTGGAGTGTAGCGACCAACTCTTGGAAGAGCTTGAACACAGCCTCGGCTTCTTCGAGTCCTTCGATCCGGACGACCCAGACGATCTGGATGCTCTCGCCGCCACACTCGTACATGGCTCACCAGAATTTACCGCCCCCACTCTACCTACTTCTCTAGAACGGGTTCATTGGGTTTGCGTGGATACAGGCTTAATCGACAACGTCTCTGGCTCCACTATCATCCCATGTCCCGAAGGCAGTGAGGTTCGTTACTTCACCCTTTCGCGAGAATCCGATGAGATACCATGGCCGAATGTCACGAACCTCGACTGCAGCCGAAGCTTTGC
>SKWY01000283.1 GCA_007128675.1 Deltaproteobacteria bacterium
CGTCCTTTGCGAGTTCGAAGGAGCCCTCCTCCGACTCGTTGATTCCTTGATCGATCCACTCCGTCTCCCACTTCATGGGAGACGGGCGCTCCACACACCCAATGTGAAAAAGCCCGAGAAGAATAGAAGACAGAGAAAAGATGGCCACGATGGCGAGGGCAGCGCGAATCATTGAAACACCTCGAAGTAGACGGCCATGTCAAGTGCCAAGAGATTGGTCACGAAAGCTCGATTCCGCCCGGCCACGGCACGCTCGAATGAAAGCGTCAAGTCCAAAGGCACGGGAAAGGCTCCTCGCATCATCAGAGGAACGGTGGAGTAAGTAATACCACCCTCGACCAGATGGTTTCGACCGTCGGTCAGAGTCTCGAGAGCCTCATAAGAAAGACCAAGCGAGCCTTCCACCTCGTCTTCTAGCTCGTGCACATAGGCATATCGAGAAAAGACGGTCAGGCCTTCAACTGGGGTGTAAGCCACGCTGGTGTCGAGAACAATCACATCGCCCAAGTTCAGCCAAATCTCCTCACGCTGGTCCGGCGTGGTAATGGGACGATCATGGCGAGTCGGCACTCGCATCTCCCTTTTCTGTGGAAGCTGCCATGTGTAGCTGGGCGTAATATTGAAACGAAGCCCGGAGATGGGAATGAGATCGTTTTGAAAGGCCCCCTGAAAGGCAAAGGCACCCGAGCCTATTCCCACGGCGAGTAGATCATCGGGATCCGCGACCTTGCCGGTGGGGGCCCGCATTCCAAGTTGCACCGATGATGCCCAGAGACCAACGGGCTCGAAACGGTACTTGGCTCCCACCTCCAGATCTCCGATACTCCGTGCCGAGGAATCGTCCAGCCAGCGGTACTCGAAGTCGTCGCGCAGAATCTGCCGCACATCATCTCGTCTCAATGGGTTGAGAAAAGTAGTGGTAGGATCCTTGTCGTGATTCAAGGGCAGATACTCGGCGTCCTCCGTGCTTATCCTGCCGTCACCTGGGTTTCGGCCGATGTTGCCGGGATCAAGCCGCAGATCGGTTAGCTCGTTACTAGCACCAACATATGGAAGAATGGCCGCCACGGTGAGCCTGGAAGTCAGGCCATACTCCAACGCGAAGCCGAGCACCTGAAGGGTGACACGTGAACGCACGTGGCTTCGACCAGCGCTCAGAGTCCCATCGGGCATGTTGTATACACGCTCGAGCACGGCGAGGTCCTCGAAGACGGTGTTGTCTAGGACGGTATCGTCTATGTCGGCGGTTACCGGCTCCGCCCTTCCCTGTTCGTTCCACCTGTCGGTGAAGGTCACATGCATCGGACGCACTCGAAACCGAAGCACGCCTCCCGGGAGCGTCTCGGCCGAGTCAGCCAGGACGGGCCAGCTCCCAAGAACGAGAGTGCCAACCAGAAGGAAACCGGCTAAACGGGACATACAACAAAATCCCGTCGTGGCTATGTCAGCTTGCATGATTACTCTTGCGGTTTTGAGCCCATCCAAAAAGAAATGGCGGGCAGCATAATGTGGCCTGAAACGTTCAAACGCAAACTCGAAACCGGCCTAGGGCATGATGGCCAGCCAGGTATCAGTCGTATACGTCAGCGGTCCGGTGCGTAGCCTGTCGGCCGACCAGCTCTCCATTGTAAACGGTGTGGACCATCTGCCGGCCCGAACGTCGATGCGAACACTACCGTCGGTAAGAAGGTCTCGCGCCTCCATGGGTAGATCCAAAGCCAGCTCCACATCGGCTTCGACATAAACATCCCACAGGGGAACCTCCACGAATACTTCCTCCCCGACCTCATCTCGGCGGAAGACCGTGACGTGCGCCAAGTCGGCCTCCGCAGGCACCGTGATGTCCAGCAAGTCTCCAATCAGGTGGATCTCGGGATCGGGCTCCAAGAGCGAGACGAGATAGGCCAAGGCTCCCGTTACCTCCGTTGTACTTCGGTCGTCTCGCTCGAACAGAAGCCCCACACGAAGGCCCGCGTCCTCGGGATCGAAAACCGATGGGAAGGGCAGAGGATCGGCAAGAGCCGAGCTGGCCTCCGCGGAAATGTGCTGACGCGCAACGGCCCTACCCGGCAGCATGTCATACTGGCCTTCAGCGCCGGTGGGCCCAACCCCGCGCGCGGTGAAGCTCACGGCCTGCATGGAAGCACCCGAGAAGAGACCCTCGGCCCTGGGCAAGCCAAAGACCGCTTCAGACGTGGATCGCGTACCAGCACGGGTAAAGGCGAGCCCCATGGGCAAAAGGCCATCCACCGTCTCCGCCACCGCGACCACCAGAGCGTATGGGACATATGTGTCCGGCTCGCCAGTCTCTTCGGGCACATCCAGCCACTCCCAGCTACCATCCACCCTTATCGGGGCTCTGGCGGGTACGTTGCTTTCTACACGGGGATCGTGAAGCATGCTCTGTGCGGACACGACTCCCGTCGCCTCGAAGGAGACATCCGCCCAACGAGCCTGTGCCTCCTGCTCTGGGTTGGCCGCATAGGGTAGCATGGCATGCATCATCTCGATGTCAGCCGGGATGAAATGAACCTCATCGAGATCGTCCAAGGTCAGGCCTCCCGGGACATTCGGATCGGGCTGGGTGTCGTAGACCAGCGTGTCGCCCGCGGGAACCTCCACGTCCAGCGTCCCTATCAGAAGCGTCTCCAGCGACATAGTTCCGAGTATCGCCCCGGGATCGACCGGCTCACCATCCATCCCCCTATTCAGGAGATCCCACAGCACTACCATGTCCACCGTGATGAGAACTCCGAGGACCAGAAGCTTCTGATTGCCGGCCGGTAGCTCGATATCGAACCATGTGAGCCCGCTGCCTCCATCAGGAGCCGAAGGTATACCTATGATCGGTGCAAAGGGGACGAGGAAGCCATCATCGGTCGTAAGGTTGCCGGGCAACGGCGACTCCGCCGACGCAGGCGCTCCGAGAAGATCGGAAACCTCTATGGAAAGGGGCTCTTTATCGGTCAGCGGCGTAATCACCACCGCGCGCATCTGTCCCGAGCCGACCTGGCGCAAATGCTGCTCTGAACAGTCCTCCCAGTCGCGCTCGAAGTCCTCTACATGACAGGGCTCTCGATTCAAGGAAAGAACAGGGCCAACCGGAGGGAATGCTTCGAAGAAGGTCGGATGAACGTGACCGGCGACGCGTCCAGTCTGATCCGGAGGCGGCTGATACGTCTCGGAAAGGGGCACCGTCACGAAGGAACGGACGGCTCCAATGACCGTGGCGCCCCTCCAGCGCGGGACTAGGTCTCCAGAGGGGCCCTCGATCGTCTCGGAGTGATACACATCCACCGTCAAGGGTCCCTCGAGACCCGCTTCGACTACTTCGATGATCCCATCGGCCCCGGTCTGCTCAACATATCCTCCTTCTACCTCGACAGTCGCTCCCGATATGGGCTCCCCGCTGTTGAGGTCGACCACTTGAACCGTGAGGCTTCCAGAGATTAGCTCGGGCGGCACAGCGGTGACCGTCATGGTGTCTTCTTCACTCTCCAGCTCGCCGTCACTTACTACGAGCCCCAAGACGTAAGCCCCCTCGACGTCGGGGGTCAAGAGCACCGTCTGCTGCGTTTCCTGCTCCAGCTGGGCCGTGCTGGCCGCGGGACTCTCGAGGAGCGACCAGCTAAAGGTGATGGGATCGTCATCGGGA
>SKWY01000313.1 GCA_007128675.1 Deltaproteobacteria bacterium
AAGGCTGTGTTCCCGCCTCTCCACCTCGCCCACGTATTGCAAACGCTAGGAACCGCAGGAGACATGGCCTGTAGGGCGGGGGCTTGTGCAGCTCTGTCCGCGAAGCAATGCTGAAGCAGAAAAAGCCTGCCGTCTTCAGGCCTTGCGGGTTCCTTCAGTTCGGTCAGACTCGGGTCGTCGGCCTCGTGTTTCCCGCCGATATGCACCAAGTTACGAATTGCTTGCCGGGAACGAGTTAGCGCCCATCAACAAGTACACACTACTCTTGACCCAAGGCGTTGACTCACATTATTGTCACAATGGTTTAGCATAATTGTCATTTTAGGGAGTAGCCATAGGTTTCGCTTCTGGCGCCTCTCGAAGACAGATGTATCCTTCCCGGTGATGTGTAAGGAGAACAGCATGTCAACCCCCAGCATCCCTTTTGCATTTGCCTTGCCTGGCGTCAACTTCTTGAACGAGCTTGGGCGTGGCGCTACGTCGATCGTATACCGCGCAACCAGAGGCGACGAGTTACTGGCCGTGAAGGTCATGAAGTCCGAGACCATTGAGGATGCCGGGGAGGCAAGCCGTCGTTTCCTTCGAGAGGGCGCTACCCTTGCCAGGGTGATCGACCCGTCCCTTCCCAAGATTCTCGACGTGGGAAGGACCGATGGCACCACCTACATGATTATGGAGTATATCGAGGGCTCTACCCTGGCCGATCGCATTACTGAAGGACCTCTGACATCCGAGGATACAATCCTGCTGGCACAACGTCTTGCAGGCGCACTCGCTGTCGTTCACAGAGCAGGCGTGGTTCATCAGGACATTAAGCCCGCCAACGTCATTCTTGACCCGCATGGTATCCCGAAACTCATAGATTTCGGCCTAGTGACCCAAGCCGGTAGGATGGCAGATTCGGACACAGTCGTCGGCACCTTCGCCTACAGTCCTCCGGAGCAGACAGGAAGACTGAATGCTCCCATAGATGCAAGGTCCGATCTCTACGCGTTAGGGGTTCTTCTCTTTGAGAGTCTTAGCGGAAAGCTTCCCTTCGAGTTCGCTGACGTGGCAAAGCTAATTCGGGCGCACGCGGAAACCCCTCCACCTGATATAACTACATTGGTTCCCGACGTCAACCCGGGCCTCGCAGCAATAATCCACAAACTCTTGGCCAAACATCCGACCGACCGCTATCAGTCGGGTGCAGGTCTTCTCCGGGATCTCAAGGAGTGTACCGCCGCGCACAGCGAGAAATCGGAAATCGTCCTTGGTCGTTGGGACTTTTCGGCTGCCGAACAGGAAATGCCTCTTGTCGGTCGTGAGAAGGAATTAGCCCAGATTCGAACTGCCTGGGCACGGACATTGGATGGCACCGGCGGCGCCGTGCTCGTTGAGGGAAGCTCGGGGGTCGGAAAGTCTCGTCTCGTCCGGGAACTCGTAGAGGAGGCAAGAGACCTTGATGCGATGATTTTGACCGGCAAGGCAGTAAAGGGTGACCCTTCGCCCTTCTTGGTGCTGCGCGAAGCCCTTACCGGACACCTCAGGCAGGTCGAGCGCATGGAGGGCTCCCAACGCACTGCGGCTATCAAGCGCCTTCGCGATAGTATCGGGAATAACGCCGCTGCCATGGGGACGTTCCTACCAGACCTTCCTCGAATCGTTTTTGACTCTACCTCACATGCCCAGCCCAACATTGCACAAAAGGACTTTATGCGCATTCTCGCGCACTTCTTCGTCCACCTTGCGAAATCCGCTCCCGTGCTACTGGTCGTGGACGACGTTCAGTGGCTAGACGAGTCCACTCGACAGGTGCTGCCGTTGATTCTTGCTCAAGCGCCGTCCTCAAAGCTTCTCGTAGCTGGTACCGCCCGCCTGGAGGATGAAAGGGCATCTGTGGAGGAGTTCATTGCGGCTGCCGGCAAAGATCTTTCTCGCCTAACACTGGAGCCCCTGCTGGAAGAGGGCGTGGAGGCACTTCTCTCCAGCCGCCTGGGCAATACCCAGATTGACCCGGCTATTACAGAAATGATCTTTCAACGCAGCAAGGGCCTACCTTTTGCGGCTGAACAGTACCTATATGCTTTACTGGAGGGCGGTGTTCTTTGGCCATCCTGGGGCACATGGCGAATCGATCCTGACGGTCTACGAGAACTATCTCTTCCCGAGGACGTACTTTCACTGGTCTTGCAGCGCCTTGACCGTATCGAGCGCGACGTCCACTCACTCTTGGCTTCGGCCGCGTTGATCGGCTCAACTTTTTCCCGGGAGCTTCTTATAGCCGCCAGTGGAGTTTCACGAGCTGTCGCATCTAGGCAACTACTGCTCGCGGAACAGGCTGGCGTTGTGGCATCTACCGATGAGAATACGCTCGAGTTCGTTCACGACCAACTTCGCGAGGCGGTGCTTAGAGATATTCAGGACGAGCAAGCTCGTGATGTTCACCAGGCAATCGGTGATGCTCTTCAGGCTTGGGTAGTTCATGATGAGAGCGCATACCAGAAGCAGGCCCACCACTACCTTCTCGGACATCGTGACGCTTCTCTTGAGAAAATATATAATTCATGCACCCATGCAGCTAGAGTGCTGCTACGCGAAAATACGATATTTGCGGCCAATGACTTCCTACTGAAGGCCGATGAGGCTCGCGCGGAACTTGGCCGTGAGAGTTCCTGGTTTCTGATGTCCAACCTTGCGAAGACCTTTATCTGGCTCGGCCGAACGAAGGATGCGAGGAAGTATTTCGATGCTGCGTTTCGTCTTGCCCCAACGGAGTTCGATCGAGCTTCTTTGCGCCTGCTGGCGGCGGAAGAGGTCGTGATCTCCGAGGAACCCAGCGCGGCCTTGGATGACCTTCTCACCGGCTGTCGAGAACTCAGTTTTCGCGCTCCCGCGCCTACATTATTGTCGTTTTTCGTGACACTTCTATTGGTGTTTGGAAGGTTTGTCTTTAGACTTGGAGGGACCAAGAAGTTTTCCTCCGAGCAACAGGAGTCCTTCGAACTTTATGTTCGGTATCTCGAATTTCTCTTTTGGCTCGCACGACAGAGAGGTGATTATGTCTCCATGGCTCAGGTTCTTCTTCTGGCCCACTCCTACTCACAACGAAGCGCTGTAGGCCGGGGCCTGTGCGTTTGCCACGCCTTATCCTCCATACTCCTTGCGATAGTGAAACGACCGGAGCAGGCTAGGCGCCGCGTAGATCAGGGCCTATCCTTGGCGCAACAACTGGGTGATCCCGCAATTGTTGGTGAGGTAATGCGGCACTCTCTCAACGCAGAGATTGCACTGGGATTCGAGGACGGGGAGGGAATGCGCAGGGGCAAGGCACGTCTAGAACTCATCATGGATAAATATGCGGATTTTCTGCCTGTGTCTTCATACTTCGAACTCATGTGGGCCGCCGCCTTTTTCGCATTTTTGGGCCACACCAACATTCTTGAAATTATCGACTCGGGCCGACAGAAAGCCGAGGATGGAAACATGGATTTTGCTTTCCGCGTGAGCATGGCCACTTGGGCGGCGCTACTTGCCAAGCTGACTGGTCGCGACTTCGAGGTCTCCAGGCTCGGAGAGACTACTAGGCGCCAACTGTCACTGGATGTTCCCTACACTTTTCCTCGCTTCGTTTATGCGTCTATCTGGCTGGGGCACCTATCCTGGG
>SKWY01000335.1 GCA_007128675.1 Deltaproteobacteria bacterium
CGCTCTCCGAGAAGCGCTCCGGCGCGGCGCTTGATGCGGTTGATTCCAAGCAGAACATACAACGCCGCCCCCAGGACCGGTACGAGCCAAATGAGGGCGAACCAACCCGCCGCGGCTCGCACATCACGCTTGAAGAGCACCACATGGGCCGAAGCCATTATCGAGATGATTAGGGTCAGCCCGCCGGCTACTTGCGGCCAGATCGCCTGGAGGAGCGCCATCCAAAGCTCTGTCAGGAAAATGCGGCTGGTGACATGGGAAAGCTCATAGCCAAGAATACGCGCCAATCCGGAGCGCCGATTCCGCCCCCAAACCCGAGACCGAGCCCACCCAAAACATGGCCAGCCCCCAACGGGTACTTCGTCCCGGCAAGTAGCTCGGCTGGGGAAGTGAACTTGGTCGCCGCGGAGCCAGGCGAAAATCTACCCATCAGCTCTATCGTGCCGTGAAGATCTTCAAAGATTGGAGCCTGTCCGAAAACATGCCAACCCAAGCTGTCGCCGATGGTGATGTTCTCGAAGCTGCGATTTGGGCGGTACTGATAGCCAAGGTTCATTCCTACCCTATACCGCCCTTCAACCAAGGCATCTACCGCCAGGCGCGGACCAACCCGGAGGTCACCACCGCGCAAGGATGCACGGTTGCCGGTAGGAAGGTGCAGATCCAAGATGGCCGCTACTCCAGCTTCTACGTTGCTACCGAGTTGTAACGAGACGAGCCCGGCTCTTGGCACAAAGCGCAGGTCGCCGATGCCGGCTGAACGATCAATCACGGGGCCGTCCGCCGGCGCGGAGTCATCATCCCCTTGATGCAGCACAATCGGAATATCGACTCCCACGCTGGCAAAATCATAAAGCCCGATAGCGGCCATCAGATGCATCGTCGTCAGGGAAGACACCAAAGAGGCAACTCGGTTCCCGTCCTCATCACGAAGCAACAAGGGATTTCTGGCTGCGTTGAAAAATGCTGCCACAGAGCCCTCTCCGTGAGGCGGGACCTCGCTCGTAGCCGCCGCGAACGCGGCGCGACCGAGATCGGGATCGGGGTGGAGCAGCTGGAGATCGAAGCCTCCAGCGGCAACCGGCGAGGTGAAGAAGACCGCGAATATCAACGCCCCTCGTCTCGCGAAATTGCCGGCGCTCCTTGCTCGCATCAGCGGGGAGGGGCGACGTCTCCAAAACGCCAAACCGAAGCCGAGCATGATCATGACGACAAGGAAATCCCCCGGTCCCACCTGGTCTTCAGAGCTTGCCGAGCATGTGCACCCTCCGCCCGTAACCTGGTAGACAGAGGTCTCTTTCGCGAGGATCTCGATCTCGATCTCGTGACCATCCTCATCGCTACCGCCTTCCGGACGTACTCTCACGGTTCTTCGTCCTTCATCCAAGGACTCGGTTGGCGTAAAGGTCCAGAGGCCGTCTTCGTCTACATCCACCCTTCCAGCCTCATCACCGTCAATCTCGATGATGACCGTGCTTCCCGGCTCACCGGTCCCCTCGAATACGGGCCTGTCATCAGCAACCGCATCGCCATCGGAGGGACGAGTGATTCGAGGAGGCTCGGGCAGCCGGAGGAAAGTGACGAGATCGGCCTCGCTGAAAAAGCTCTCGCCGTCAATATGAGCAATGAGTCCCATCTCCCCCGGCTCCTCACTCGAGGCCTGTAGGCTCACCGTTCCATCCGACTCATCACCAAGCAGATCGATTGTCGTCAAATCGAAATCGGAGAGCATGGCGAGCAAATCGCCGAGCACCTCTAGTGACACGGGGCGCCCAAAAGCGGGGTTTCCGCAGGCATCCTCGACCTCGACTCGTAGATACGAGAGGCTCTGCCCATCGGCATCTACCTCGGAAGGGTCGGCGAAGAAATGGACGCCTCCCTCGACTACCGGAGGACAGAGAAAGCGAACCTCGGGAGCCGTCGACAGACGAACGCCGCCGACTAGAACCTCTATCTCGTAAGGCTCTTCTTCCGAGCAACGATCGGACCCCACCCGAACAACATACTCAGTCATGCCAGTATCCGGATCGGTGACCTCCTGGACTCCGCCGTCGACGATAAACGGCGGATCGCCCGCTATGGTGATCTCTTGCCCTGGAGGCAAAGGGCTTCCCTCGATGTCCACTGGAACGACCGTCAAGACCGCGAAAACGCCCATGCTCGCGCATGCCTCCACGTCACCCTCGAGTGACACTGGAGAGTCGGGGTCGACCTCGGCGCAGAGCACATCGACCTCGAGCACTTGGCTCAGTAGCACGCCGTCGACCAGTGCCCTGATCTCCGCGGGTTCCTCGGGGCACTCACCCATTGCGGTGCCGAAATAGCTGACGTATCTGCCGTCACCGAGATCCTCCACTGGATCCAACCAGCCGTAGCTTGCAGCAAAAGACACATCGGCGCCGGCACCAATCGTCAAGCCGCAAGCGTCCATGGGGACCGCGGTAATCTCGAGCGAGCCACTGTGGGCAAACACTTGGGTGCCATCGGCGCTCAAAACGGAAGTATCCGGATCAACGGCACCAACCTCGAAGTCCACCAGTACCGGAGCACTATCCTCTGGTGAACCGGGTAGCTCGCTGGACGACCACGTGATCGATACGTGACCATCGGAGTCGAGACTGACGACGAGGGTCGCGATCCCCGTGCTCGGAATTCTCCCGGTGACCGTAGCTTCATCTTCCCACACAGCACCATCGAGGGTGGCCGAGGCTATTACGGCTTGCCCAACCGAGGCAGCCGCGCTGATAGTCACCTCGACGGTGCTATCTTCGGAATCCTGGATCGGATTGTCGAAAGCGTCGACGAGTATGACCTCTACCTCCGCGTCGCCACATGCCATCACGACTGGATCGAGCACCGTCAAACGCAAATGGTCGGGCTCGGCGGGCTCGAACTCGATCGCAATCGTTTCCGAGGCGACTTCTCCCTCGAGGGCACCAGAGACCTCGACGGGACCTGAAGTCGTTGTCGTCAAGACAAAGAAGGCCTGGCCGTCCTCATTGGTAGCCCCGCAAAGGCTGCCGTCCGGGTGCTCGACCGGATCATGCAAGAGGGTAGCCTCCAACTGGGGATCTCCGCCTTCCCCCCCCTCGGCGAAGACGCAGATTCTGGTCCCGTCCCGAACAGTGTTTCCGAATTGATCGGTCACCTCGAGCGTAATACCAGCCCCTTGACCAACAGTGGCGGTAGCCGGTCCTGAAAGCTCGACACTCGCGGCATCTCCCGCATCTGCCCAAACATCGAAAACTATCGGTGAACCCTGGAGGGGAGTTCCATCCCCGGCAGAAGCCAAAGCCAAAAACTCATGCTGACCGGCCGTTGAAGGCAGCGTCGCGACAACCCGCGCCTCTCCATCGGACCCAGTAAGAGAGCCACCGTCATCGACCAGGCCGTCCTCGGGAGCTTGCCAGCTCACTAGGGCCCCCTCGATCGGCAGCCCATGATGATCCTGAACAGCGACCACGAAAAGCTCTCCCAGCTCACTGCCAACCACACCGCTCTGAGCATCACCGGAGATGTAAACAAGAGAGTTGAGCGTGAAGCTCGCCGTCACCGAAATATTCGCGGTTACGTTCTCATCGGTTCGCGTCGACGTCCCCACGCCATCGCTCCACCCGGCAAACTCATACCCCTCGTCGGCCACCGC
>SKWY01000350.1 GCA_007128675.1 Deltaproteobacteria bacterium
CGAAGAATGCACCTCTCATAACGACTGCACCGAGAGCGATGCACAGTACTGCGACCTCCACTCTGGCGATTGCGTCGAGTGCGTCGAGAACGAGCACTGCGAGGAGGGCTATATCTGTACAGGCGAGTTCGTATGCGAAGAGGAGGAAGTCGCTGAGCACGGATCGTTCGAGATCACGGTTACTGGTGCCGTTTCGGAGGTGCTATCCAGTGGCCAATCACCTGTCTACTTCTCTACGGATCCCTGCAGAATCACGCTTACGGACATGCGAAGCCTGGATCCAATGGAGTTGTTCCAAGTGGATATCTGGTACCATGAGTGTGACGTATGTCCGGAAGCCGGCACATATCGAGCTGGTGGAGATCCAGACATCGGTTGCTCTGACTGGTTACGGGTCGAGTTCCAGATGGTCCCCGGTGATTCCGGCCCCGAGGCGGAACTGTTCACAGCGTTGGATGGCACTGTCGAGATAACGAGGAGCGATGAGGCTCTCATTGCTGGAGACCTGTCAATTGAATTCTTTTCAGCACACGAACCGGAAAGAACGATCCAGCTTGTCGGCAGTTTTGAAGCCATTCCCGCGCCGTTTTGAGTGTACCCCAATCGAGGGACCTGGGTTAGTATTGGCGATGTGCGCCGTGGCCCGACATACATACTCATGACACTGGTTTTCTTGGCGACCCCCTTTCTCTTCGTCTCGCTCATGTTTCGCTCGTTTCTGTATTATCCGACCTCTCTTAGTGCTGCTGAAGTTGCCGCGCTTGCAGAAAACCTTGGATTCGAAGAGGTGCGGCTCGGGGTGGCTTCGGAGACGAGGCTCGTCGGGTTGGTGAGGACGCCTGCGGATCCGCAGCAGCCCTGGGCATTGTTCTTCGGCGGCAACGCCATGGATCTGGCAAGTAGTCTGGACGTCCTGAGAATGATCGATGGCGGCTCGGGCTTCGGTCTCGCCGTGTTTGCCTATCGAGGCTACGACGGCTCCGATGGGAGGCCCACGGAAGAGGCTCTATTGCACGACGCGGAGGCCGCGGTGAGATGGCTCGAAAACGAGCGTGACGTCTCACCGGCGGACCTGGTGCTGGTCGGGCAGTCTCTTGGCAGCGGAATCGCGGCGCACGTTGCCGCGATGCTGGACAGAGAGGGAAGAGCGCCAAGAGGGCTCGCCCTATTGTCTCCATATACCTCGATAGCCAGAGTCTTCGATGAACACGTCCCGATACTTCCGGTGGGAAGAGTCGTCGCGGATCGCTACGACACCATGGCTCTGATCGGCGACCTCACGGGTCCCATAGTCATCGTTCATGGAAGCCATGACGAGATCATCGGTATTCATCACTCCGAAGAGCTAGCCGGCAAGCTCGGAGCGCGTGCCCGCCTAATCGTACTCGAGGGATGCTCTCACAACGATCTGTGGCTGCACTCGAGGACCACCGATGAGGTGCGGCGTCTGTTGATGCAGTAGAAACATAGATGGTGTTGTTCGCCGATCACAATGCGAGCCACCAGAAGCTCTTGGCGCTCTTCGACGGAGGCGGAAAGGAGCATCTTCAATCAGCTCTTCACAGGCACTGGCACGCAATGGAGATGCGACATCGATAGCATCTGGCCCTCTTGCTGGTTGCGCCCAGAATCACAGAGTTCGACAGGCCAGGAGCGGTCTTCGAGCGCTCTCTCCCTATGGAGCTGCCTCGCGAGGTTCTGCTTGCTTTGTCCGGCGCGTTGTGGAAAAGATCCATCTTCCAACGGGCCATCTTGATGAAGAAACTCGGGATGGAACCGCATACAAGGAACAAGGAGCATCCTCGTGAACGGAACTCGTCTTAGTATCGTCTTTTTTGTTGCCTCGGCGTTTGCCTTTTCGGGGTGCGCGACGACCAGTCGTCACATGCTTCCCTTGTCGATCGAGCAGGCCCCACAGTCCTTCGTGCCTTTATCCTACTGCGCCCAGGAGCGTGGGCTTCGCAGTACGGAGTTCGAGAACCGTTTGTATATTCGATACGATGAACACTCTTGGCTCGATTTCACCATCGACGAAGGCAATAAACGCTACTTCATGGTCGCAAACGTCGGAAACAAAGTACCCACTGACGAGCGCCAACCACGACTCGAGGAGCTGAAGGCGCTTGGTGACGAGATCTATGCATGCGCCATGACGCATCCACCCTTTGCGGTCCGTGTGGTCGATGTCACTCCACAGCCCGCCCAGGAGCCAGCAGAGTCGCCTCCTCCCGCCCCCGAGATGAGCAGCTGCCAGCAGCTGATCGGTTGCTATGCAAAGCTTGCCGACAGCCTATGCGAGCCGGAGGACTCTGACTGCGAAGCCAGCTTCGAGGTCGAGATCTCTGGTGACGATGAGGAGCTGTGTCGTGAAATGCTTCTCTCCGTTCCCGACTTGATTCAGCCATTCAAGATGATGAATCCAGACTTCTCGGCGCCAGCTATGTGTCTTGTCGAGTGACCAAGAAACGGTCACGGTAGCCGGTGACCTCATGGCTATCGATCCAAACCACGGAGACGTATAGCATCCCGGGGCGTTGTTGCAATGCTCATCGTTAGGGGTAGGACGGTGGTGGTTCGACCCCCTGCCGTGATTCGAGTTCGACTCCCGCAGCTTCTTTCGAAAATGGGCAACTCTTCCCACGCGGCGGACGTCGGCATGGGTTTGGCGCGGCCTTGATCCCAGGAGCCCTCACGCTCGAGGGGAATCCGCAAAATCTCGCGGCATCTGTAACCGATTGGTTACCAGAGTCAGGCCATACTCTTTTTGCCTGGTGGTGTTCATTGCCAAGGGCGGCCATAAAAAGAGACTCGAGCAGGGCTCACTATGCCGGGAGGATTCTTGAGATGGTACTACTGGATCGAGCATGGAAGATAACAGCGCGACGGATAGGCGAGAGCTTCGAGATTACCGTCGCACAAATAGACTACTTGCCGGGGCTCAATACCCTCGAGTTTTGCGTGGAGCTTCGAGGAGTGTTCGACAAAGACCTGCGTCTAGAAGGACTCGATGTTCTGCGGCACGAGGGGGTTCGTGGCACGCAGTGCATGCCCGCCGCGGCCTCGCTCAAAAGGCTCATCGGCGCGCAAGTGGGTAATGGTTTCGGCGCAGCAATCGAGAGGCTTCGAACGCCGGACAGCTGCACGAGATATACCTCGATGCTCCAACAGATGGCCGTCGCGGTTTTCCGCTGCAAGCAAATCGAAGTTTTCGAGCAAAGCGGCCAGGAGGCATTCATCGAGCACGACTTCGACGTCTATGGAGATAGCTGCATAGGTTTCCAAAGGCCCCAGCGCCAGGCCAAGCGAGCAGAGCCCTTTGGTGTCGCGCCGGCTCTTTCAGCGGTTGATCCTCTGTAGCGCTGGCGCCCAATTTGGAGAACGAGACGCTAGCCGTCAGGGCAAGGCATTTCAGCGACCTTCATGGGGGCGATTACGTTGGGCCTTATGAGAGAGTCTCGCCGATACCATGATCCAGGAGATCAGGGGGGCTTCACTATGGTATGGTCGCCAAATCGAGAGAATACCTTATACCAATATATCCCGAAGAAGACCTTTCCCGACTTATTAAAGAGTTTGAGGTAAACGAATGCGTTTTCTCATACAGCGATGTAAGCTACGATACCGTTA
>SKWY01000426.1 GCA_007128675.1 Deltaproteobacteria bacterium
ATCGAAATAGTGCGGTTGGAGCCTATCTCGTTGGAGTGGAAGTTGAGGGATCTTTCGCCGGAGTACTTGGTCTCCGTGGAATATGAGAATTCGTAATCGATGCCGTCAGACAAACCCTCGATGCCGTCTTCCATGTTCGAGTTTGGGAAGGCCGCAAAGAAGCCGAGAAGTTCCGAGGTGATCGTGTACTGGGCACTATGGGCCATGGGGGGGGCGATGACGATCAGAGTCAATCGATCTCCATTTCTTAGGTGCTCCTTTTCGAGGGTAAGCGTGGGCTCGTCTTCTCCCTCCAGTCGCACGCCATTTAGATGCCACTGGTAAGAGGAGGCGTCCGCCACGGCCGGTTCCGGGCCGCAATCGATGTGGTCAGCGTTGTTTTGACATGCAATCTCGAAAAGAGCTTCAGAGGCAAAGTCCTCGATTACGATATCTACACCTATCGTTCCCTTGTCGGGATCAGGCTCTTCATAGGGTTTGGCGTAGACCGTCACCGTCAACTCGTCAACGTTGAAGACTACGACCAGGGCATCACCGTCGTTCGACTCTATTCGAAGCTGCTCGTCGTCGTTAAAAAGTCCCAGGGTGGGTTCATAGGCTTCAGGGTTGCCAAGAGGTGTCCAAGTATATGTGGAGCCATCGAAGGACCAACAGTCCCAATTGTCATCGTTGCAAAGCTTGAACTCGATGGGACCGGTCACCACATCTTCATAGTCGAGGTACTCTCTAGGAGGTGACCAATGCATCTCTGCGCTGGAATCCCATCCATTGAAGTCTCCAGGAAAGAACAGGCTCGTGGGGTCCGTGTCCCAGTTGGTCACTACTATTCGTAGGTCGCCCATTCCCATCTCATTGACCATGGCCTGATAGTCGGGTTCGGGATCTAGGGGATCCTCGATGTCCAGGAAGTCGTCCTCCGTAAGGAGGATGGTTCCTGTGGTCAAAAAGTTGGAGTAGACGTTGACCACCTCCATCGCGGTGGCGATGAGGACCTCATCCTCGTTGAAGAGCCTGAATAGGACCATGTGAGATCCGGCTGCAACAGAGATCTCGTCGGTAATCAGGGGACTGACAGGATCGGAAAAGTTCTGCGCGGGGGTTGGGTCCCAATCCTGGTCCAGATCCTTGAGGAAGAACTCGACGAGGTGGACATCTTGGCTGGGGGGCCACTCCAGGGTGATCTCCATTTGTCCCTCATTTGCCTCGGACAAATATGGATATACGAAAAGATTCACATCGGCGCGGGCGCTGTTCAGGTTCACCTCTTCTTCCCCTAGAGCAATGGGGGCGCCGTCATTGCAGTGCAATGCGCTGGAGGAGCAATAGCCCCAAACGCTTATCAGGTATGTGTCATAATGCAAATCTTCTATTTCGATAGTATCGCCGATGGTCGCCACGTCAATTGGCCCACCAACGTCGTCGCCATTTAGCTGGAGCTGGAAGGTTCCAATTGAGTCGGCCCAGTTCTCCGGCCATATGGTCTTATTGGCTCGTAGGGACAGCGAAAGGCTCAAGGTGCCCATAGTCTCCTCGGGATCACCAGAGTCGCAGTTGCAGCCGGAGGTAAACGAGGCAATTAGACTTGATGTAAGAATAACGCTGATGAGGTAATGCCATTGTCTTCTCATGATAGGGGCCTTTCGGTGCAAGAATGCATTACATGCTGCGAGACTTGGGTGTTCGGGGACGAGAATCGACAGCAACCGTTGATGGTGGTGCGACAGACTTTACCAGGGCAAGGCCTATTCGACTAGAGCGAGACTTGGTAGGGGCATGAGAGGGCATTATTGGAAAACCCTTACGGAGTGTTGGCGAGCGGGGTGGGGTCGGCGGGGGCCGGCCGGCTTTCACTCCTCCGGGGGCCTCCGGCGCGAGGCCTTCTTCTCTCCCTGACGTTTCTTTTCGGCCATCCGCCGTTGCTTGGAGCCCAACGTCGGCCGGGAGGGCTTTCTCGGAGGCGCGGTCTTCGTTAGCTCCTTCAGCGCTTCGCGCAGCCTCTCGAGAGCGACCTTGCGGTTACGCGCCTGACTCCGCCGTTCGGACGCCGTCACCGTTAGTCCAGTGGCTGAATGGACAATGCGGACGGCGCTGGCCGTCTTGTTGCGATGCTGGCCCCCTGGCCCGCCCGCCACAAAGAAGGTCGTCTGGCACTCGGCTAGTAGGGCTTCGTCCTTCAAGGCGAGCGCTCTCTTTGCCTTCGTTCGCTTCTCCGTGTCGCGCGCCTGATTGCTGGTGGGCATGTCGACCGTCATGAAGAGTGACATGTTGAGGGTGCTTTTCGAGTTGCCAATCGCTCGGCAGAAAAGATTGCACCAGTGAAATCCTTCTTGAGAGTCTCGGATTCCGCCTTCAATGCGTGTAGGCTTCTTTCGCAGGTAGGCTGGGCACATATATCATGACACACATCATCGTCAGAATCATGACTCCGGAGGACGAGGCCGGTGCGAGAGAGGCCTGGTCGTCTGCCATGGAGACCCTTCGGCAAACCTATCGGCCGATTGAGGGAGCGATCGGAGACTGGAAGCCTCCGGGCAAACTGACGTCCATCGTGGCGATACTCGATGGGCGTGTCGCCGGTACGGCGAGCTACTACCCAGACGATGACCGGCTCCACTTGATGCGTTTTGGGGTTCACGCTGATTTCCGTCGCAAGGGAGTCGCCAGGGCTATGGTCGAGCACGTTATGGGAATTGCCCAGGACAGAGATTTCTGCCGCTTGTCTGTCTACACCGTCAAGGAGTGTGGAGTCGTCCCCGTCTACGAAAAGCTTGGCTTCAAGGTGTGCCGGGAAGAGCACGCAAAATGGGCCGAGAGTGACAAGTTCCAGATCCTAACGGACGTCTATATGGAGGCAACGCTCACCGGAGCATCGAGCCATCGAATAGATGGCTGAGAATTCCAACTCATCGTGAACAATCCAGGGAATCCCCAAACAATCAACGGTGCCTTGTCCATCGCTGTTTGGGGAGGTATGAACTAGATACTCTTCCTTCGGCTATGGCCCCGCCGGCGAACGCTCCTTCCTCCGATTCATCGTTCTTCTTTGGTACGATTACCGCATACAATGCTGTAATCATGTCGCCAGCGAGGAAAGAAGAGTACCGAGGCTTCGAGCAGGGTCCGATCAGGCCGCCCAGCGAGGCCTACAGCTTGCTCATTCGCGTTACCCGCAACTGCCCCTGGAACAAGTGCACCTTTTGTCCGGTGTACAAAGGCAGTCGCTTCTCGAAGCGGCCGGTGGAGCACGTCACTTGCGATATCGACGCGGTCGGCAGGCACCTAGCTGCGCTCCGGAAGCTCGAGGGCGAAGGGGCGAGGGGGCCTGACGCGAGGATGCGCGAGTATGCGGATGGGCTGGACAGCGGCGATCTGCGTGCTTTCGAGGCCGCTTTGAGGTGGATTGCATCGGGCATGGAGTCGGTGTTTCTGCAGGACGCCGACTCCCTGGTCATTGGTCCGAAGGACATGCTGACTATCCTTCACCGCCTTCGAGAGCACTTCCCCTGGGTGTCTCGCATCACGACCTATGCACGCTCACGCACAGCTCATCGAATCAGCCAAGAAGAAATGGCCGCGCTCGCCGGCGCGGGGCTGAACCGCATTCACATCGGTATGGAGTCCGG
>SKWY01000531.1 GCA_007128675.1 Deltaproteobacteria bacterium
CTCGCTCAAATGAAGCGGACAAGAGCCATGATTCCGCGCCGGCAGCCGGAGACGACGCCACCGTTCTTCGTCCGGGGCTGCCTCGCTCAAATGAAGCGGACAAGAGCCACGATTCCGCGGCGGCAGCCGGAGACGACGCCACCGTTCTCCGGCCGGGGCTGCCTCGCTCAAATGAAGCGGACAAGAGCCATGATTCCGCGCCGGCAGCCGGAGACGACGCCACCGTTCTTCGGCCGGGACTGCCTCGCTCAAATGAAGCGGACAAGAGCCATGATTCCGCGCCGGCAGCCGGAGACGACGCCACCGTTCTCCGGCCGGGACTGCCTCGCTCGACGAGCGATGGTGATGGCGAAGCTCCATCGGGTAGTGCCCCTAACGATCGCACTGTAGAGAGCCCTGGGCTGCCGGGAGGCGTTGCGTATGGCCATGATCCGAAACCGGGCAAAGCAGTCCCTTCTGGCACCTTGGCTGAACCGACAAACGTAACGGCGCGGCCGCCCTTGCCGGCACGGGGAACAAAGAAGAAGGGATTTGCGGCCAGATACTGGCCCATCGGCGCCGCGGTGGGGGTGCTGGCCGCTTTCGCCGTGCTTATCGGCTTCGTGACAGCAAAGCCGGAAGACGCCGATCATGACGCCAAGCCCTTCTCCGTGACCGATGTCGCAAAGACCGGAAAGGAATCCGCCGAACAGAAGGCTCCCCTCGAGGGCGATCAGCTGGCAGTGGGCCCTGAGGATGGCTCCGATGAAATCATCGATGACCCTTTGTCCGCGGATCCGGAATCGGACTTTCAGGATGAGGACGCCATCGCCACTACCGATGGCGAACTGTCTCCCGCACTACAACCGCCTGACGGCGAGGCGACGCCCCCGGGACACCAGGAGCTCTTGGATGGTCCAGAGCGCTCTTCGACCCCCGAATCGCCGCTGGCCGCGACTGGGCCGACAGCGTTGGACGCCCCTTCGCCGGCTCCCGCCAGACCAGCGCGAGATCCGGATAGGAAATCCTCGGCCCCACAGGCCCCCGCCACCGGCTACGTAATGGTGCAGAGCCGGCCCTGGAGCAACATCCATTTTGGAGACGAGGTTCTCGGCTCGACCCCCCTGCGCGTCGAGCTACCCGTCGGACGCCAGGAGATCGTTTTGCGCCATCCGGAGTCGGGACTCGAGCGTTCGGTGACGGTTCAAGTCAGGAGAGGCCAAACCTCACGGGCCTCCGTGTCTCTTGGGGAAGGCCGAGTCGCTTTCTTGGTTCGACCCTACGGCGAGGTGTGGATTGGGGGCGAGAAGAGAGGAATGACTCCAATGCCGCCTCTAGTCCTGCCGGCGGGGCGTCACACCATAGAGCTGGTACACCCGGAGACAGGCCGCCGAAAGCAGGAGTCGATAGAGGTGCTCCACGATGAAACGGTTACTCTAAGAGTGGATCTGTCGGATTGACTCGGGCGAAGGCGGAGCCGAGCGCGAGGGGGGCTGGCGAAATCCGCGAATATCGATGCCGCCCGCGATCCGCTGACCGACTTATCGCGCTCGCAAAGCCGCGCTCGCGCTCGGCACTCGGTCCGGGTCCAAACCGGGTACATGGGTAACACTTTCCAGGCAAAGGCCCTCTTGCGCGCCAAGGTGCGACTGTTTCAGTTGAATCGACCCCTTGCCAGAGCCCTCAAGAGATCGACCCGACGATCAAGGGCTACCTCTTCGCACGGCCTCCAAGATACGGTAGGTTCTCGGAATGCAGAATTTGGACTCGTTGCGAATGCTTTGGCCGAGATTCATCCCCTCGACCCTCTTGATGGTCGTTTTGCTCGCACCTCCCGTCGCGGCATTCGGGGCAAGCGAGCTGGAAGAAGGCTTGGAGCTGTTCGATGCTCTCGAGTACGACGACGCCATCCCTGTTTTTGAGAGTGTCCTTGCCTCGGAGGCCCTCGAACCCAAAGATCGCGCGACGGCAGCGGTACATCTGGGTATCATCCATCTGGCCTATGGAGATATCGATCGGGCGAAAGCCAAATTTGTTCAGGCATTGGAGTTGAACTCATCCATCACACCACCGTCCGGCGCATCGCCTCATATCATTGATCTCTTCGAGCAGGCCCAAGCCGCAACGGACGTTTCAGCCACACAGGCCCCAAAACCCGAGAAGCGGCCTTTGATGAGCCATACGGAGCCAGAGCCCGGCTTTGGTAGAACAATGCTCGAGATCGAGCTGGACCCAGCGCGGCAAGTTGCCGTCGACCGCCTGACCCTGCGTTACCGTAACGAAGGCGAGTCCTTCTGGTTCGATGATCAAGCCACCGCGGCTGGCCCAAACACGTTTCAGGTCGAGCTGCCCGGTCCCAGCCTAGAGGTAGCCGCTGTGGAGTACTACCTCGAGGCCCTTGACGTCGAAGGGCAGACCGTCGGACAGATCGGCTCGGCCGCCACCCCCTTCTCGTACCGCGCCCCCGAGCAGGTAGCGCCGGCGCAAGATGTCGAACCGGCTAGACCCATACATGCAACCTGGTGGTTTTGGACGGGCACGGGCGTCGCCGTCGCCGCCGGTGTGCTGACCACGGTCGTGCTGCTCTCTTCCGATGATGACCCCTGCGGCGCATCCGACGGCAGGGGCTGCTTGCGAGTGGAGATTCAGTAATGAGAAAGCGCTCTTCTCTTGCCGTCACGGGAATGATGGCCTTGCTGTTGCTGGGAAACTGCGGAGGCGGGGCCGATCTCTCGGTGATCCTGTCCACACAGTTCCCATTGGACTCTTTTTCCCGGATACGCCTCGTCGTTTTCGATTCACAGATTACTTGCAGCGAACTCATGGAAGACCCGGCGGCGACTGCCGCCCTGCCCCTGTGTGCCACCCAGGATTCGGAAGAGAGCTGCGTGCTTACGCATGTATCCATATCCGATCCCAAGAGCTCGCCCGTTCTTTTCGTTCCCGAAGGCACGCTGCTTCTTTTCGGAGCTGGTTATGATTCGGAAGGCGAGGTCACGGCGAGTGGCTGCGAAGGTCCCTTGGAGATCGTGGCCGGACAGACCACAGAGGTCGAGCTGGCACTACGCTAGAAGAGGTCCGCGGTACCCGTCGGGACAGCATCACACGCCGGGCTCGCTAGTGTTTGAACAAGGCAAGATCCGGGCGCCCTTTCATCTCTCGTAGTGGAAGCCAAGCCTCTACCGCCCAGTCGAGCCTCACCGACAGGTCAAGTGCAAGTCGTTCTCTTCGATAGCCAACACCAAATGGGACATGCTAGAATCTCACGCAAATCGGCTCGAATGAGAGCACGAGAAGATCCATGATTCGCAAGGAGGGGTGAAGGACATGCAACGATTTTCCTGTTTGGCAGCCATCGTCTCGATTCTGCTCGTGACGGCTCTAGGCTGTGAATCGCGAATAACCGGCAATATGGGCAACCTCGAGTTCTCCTATCCTGCCGCCGACAGTCCCGGTAACTTCAACAAGCCAATCGCCGTCGGTGCCAAGCTGGAGCTGAAGGTCGCCGAGGCTGGCTCCAGAAGACAAGTCGAGCTCCAAAGCGCCGAGACCGACGATCCCGATATCCTGTCGGTCCTAAGCTTCTCTGGCGATAGCTTCATTCTCGAGGGCATGGGCTCGGGCAACGCTCTCGTCTCTGTCA
>SKWY01000281.1 GCA_007128675.1 Deltaproteobacteria bacterium
CGCCCACGGACGGCTCCCAGGTGAACGACGGCACGGTTCCCATGACAATCGATGTTACTGGTGCGCAGGTTGATGGGATTCTTCGGGTTTACAGGGTTGATGTTTCACCCGAGATCCTTCTTCACGAAGGTGCAGTAGCCGACAGTCAGCCGCAATCCCTGGAAGTCTTTCTTCCTAATGGGGCCTCTACGCTCGTGGCCAGAGCTTGGGACGCGGTTGGAAACATGGGAGAGAGCAGTGCCGTCGTTGTGGACGTGGACACTGACCGTTGCTCGTTGGTTTGGACCTCGCCATCGGTTTCCGTAGTTGTCTTCAACGAAGACAGTGACATGGATCCCGCCATGCCCGGTTTGAGGGTTGCGATCGAGGCTCACACGGCGGACTGCCAGGGAAGCATGGTCGAGCTTTTGAAAAATGACGAGCCCACGGTATTGGATTCCCAACAAGCCAGTGCTTCGTCCGGTGACGTGGTGTTCGAGGTGGACCTAGAGAATGGGGAAAGCGGCAGCTTCCTTGCTCGTATCGAGGATGATCAAGGGCGCATCACCGAGGCCGTGTTCGAGTTCTACGTCGATGTCGATGCGCCCGAGATTCATCGCTTGTACCCTGCATCCGACAGGATTGCCTACGTTTCTCCAGAAAACCCCACCGTTGGAAGCACTGATGGCGAGGGGTTCTTGCGTGTCGGGGATTTGAACCCCGCCGATAGAGAAAATGTGCAGGCAAGGTTTGTATTCAATGTGCTTGGGGCGAGCGGCGGGCACATGACTGTCATGTTGGACGAGACCAGCATTCTTGGGCCGGTTCCAGTGACCACGGATGAACAAGAGTTCGATGTCGACGATATCCTCATACCCAATATGGCGGAAGGTGTGCTCGAGGTGAGAGTGGTCGATGCCGCGGGGAATTCTCGAAGCATGCCATTCGATGTGAAGGTAGGCATTACTGTGCCATCAGCTCCAGAGGTTGTAGCCTCGGTCGACGACCCGCGAGCAGCCACCGTTTCTTTGACATGGTCGAGTCTGTTCAAGAGCGATGATGGCGGCGACGTAGTTGCCATCGAGGCCAGATGGGGGCCAGATGGGTTCGAGGAGGCGGGCCATGATGCAGCCCATGGTGAAGCCGAGCTTTCGGCGGCGGAAACGTCTTTGGTTCTTTCTCCCCTGCCGCCCTTGAATTCCTATCGGGTGACGGTTCGCGGTCGCGACGCGCTGGACAATCTTTCTCCTCTAGTGGAGGGAGTGAACTCGATTCTCGTGTCGAATGCTTGGTCTAGATTCGAGTTCGAGGGTGACGGCGGAGAGTTCGGTAAGCGAATGCTGCCAAGAGGCGTGGATTTGAACGGAAATGGACATGACGACATCGTAGTTGCCGCGCCGTCGCACGACGGAGGTGGAGAGAGCGGGGCCAGACGCGGGGCGGTCTACGTCTACTATGGCCGTTCCGATCCCGAAGGCCTTCAGCCGCAGGTGATCCAGGGAGCTTTCGATGGCGAGGAGCTAGGCTCCTCGGTCGATGCCGGCCTCATAACCGATGATGGGTTGCCGACCTTGATTCTCGGTGCGAGGGGATACCAGGAGAACGATGGTCGGGTAATTCTCCTTTTTGGCCGCGAGGATGGGCTAGAGCTGGATCCTGACGAAAGGCTGGAGATCCGTGGCGCCGGTAATGAGGGCGATTGGTTTGGTTCGGTAGTCAGGGTGCTAGGCGATATCAGTGGAAATGGATGTCGGGATCTCGCCATCAACGCGGTGGGAGACGGAAGCCTGGCGGGGGCCGTGTATATCTTCTTTGGTCGTTCGAAAGATGCCTGGTTGGATCTTGCGTCCGCGGCGGGGTATGTCTCTGTCGAAGATGCCGACCTAGTTTTGAGAGGTGATGGTCCGCCCTATTACTTCGGCTTCTCGTCCAGCTACGCCGATCTTGGTGATTTCAGTGGAGACGGGGGGGACGACTTCCTAGTGCCGTCGGGCAGCGGTGAGGCATATGTGTTCAGATCCTCTGATGCCATGGCCGACCAAGAGGTTTTTGGCGAGGTGCTGGCGTCGAGGGCCTTCCAAGAGATCCCGGGCGAGCACTTCGGCTTCTCGAAATCAGGATTCGGTTTCTCGGCCGATGGCATCGACCGGCACGTCGCTCTATCTTGGCGTCGTGACTTTTCGACATCCATTCTCTTGTATCGAGTCGATCAGGATGGCCTTCAGGCAAACCCGTTTCTAGCCCTCCAACAGACAGCTCACCAAGGAGTGGAGCCTGCCGGCTGGGGCGGGGCCATCACATATGGAGATCTTACGGGAAACGGTCATCCGGATATCGCCGTTGGAAGCGGGAAGGAGACGTCCCATAGGGTCGATCTCTACTTCAACCTTGGCAGCGAGCCCCTTTTCGAAGAAGAGAGACCGGGCTCCGTACTATTGGGTTCGAACGAGATGGGTAGATCCGTGTGGATGGGAGATTTCACCGGCGATGGGAACGGGGAGATAGCGGCGGCGGGGACTGGGGGCTCGGGGCGCCTCTTCCTATGGACGCCTTGAGATAGGCTTTTTTCCGCTGTTGACACGTCGAACTCAGCCTGGATATACGGCACTAGAAATGCGATTGCATCCAAGAGGCCGATTGGCGCTCTTTAGTAATTCCTTGAAGGAGAGGGAGGACGAGTCGTGAAGCGCATCATCCTGGTTTTTGTGGTCCTTGTTTTTGCACTTTCGGGTTGCCATAGGTTCATCAGTAGTGCCGTCGATTCCGCGGGCCGTAGCATGGGGGAGTCAGTTGGAAGGTCCGTGGGCGACTCGGTTGGAAGGTCCATAGAGGACTCGATAGCACGCAGCCTCACTCCCATGATGATGAGCTGGTATGTGAACTCAATGTTCGCGATGGCTTTTGGCGCTGGCGGCTACACCGTCTCCGAAATGGACTATGTGCCCGGCCAGTGGACGCGCTGGGTCGGCATTGGTGATGATGGAAAGGGCTGGATGGAGCGCGCCTATCTTGGGGACGACGAGAAGGGAAATCAGTGGTGGCGCGTGGAGTTTCTAGATCCCGAAGAAGAGGCCCCCTTCCTGCTGGAGGGGCTCTTCTCGGAGGAGAAGGGTCAACTCTTGCGCCTCCGCCGGCAGTTCCCCGGTGATGAGGAGCCCGTCGAGGTTCCTGTCGAGGAGGACAGCTACTATGCGCCGCCGCGTCGACTCGGCGAGGAGAGCGTAGAGGGGGCGAAGGTGGGGACAGTCGAGGTGACGGTGCCAGCGGGAACCTTCACGGCAAAGCATATTCGCTTTGGCGACGCCGCGGGCGGCACTTGGGAGTGGTGGCTCTGCGATGAGGTGCCAGGAGGGGTCGTCAGGTATGCCTCTCGATCCCAGACGAGCTCCGATGAGGGCGAGAGCGAGGCCTTGGATCCCAACGAGTACGATATTCAGCTCGAATCGTACGGTGACGATGCCAAGAGTAAGCTCGGCGTTCAGTAACGAGCGCGGACGAACATGCGTACGCGACGAGCTAGCCGCTCGGCACCGAAGTAATCGTCTTCCGCCTCTATTCTTGGCATGTCGAGAACATCCACATCGGGGATGTTGAAGGCCGCGGCGCCAACCTCGAAGGTCGTATCCCCGACTTGCAG
>SKWY01000192.1 GCA_007128675.1 Deltaproteobacteria bacterium
ACCATCATAGTATCTGTGTAGCCAAGAGATGTAACCCGGCTCTCCGACCTTGAGCATCAAGTACTCGTCGTAGAGATCGGGGAAGAGCACATGGGGTTCTCTTGTTCGGAGAGGCTTATAATCGGGGCTATTGAGCCATTCCTGATCCGGAGGGCAACGGAAGCAATGCATATCCATCCACTCCCCTCCAATCTCCTTCATGCAGCTTCGAACCGGCAAGGCGATCCTTTTGCCGCACTGCACACAGGTGCCTCCAATGAGAAATCTCTCGAATGGATGTGCCTCACGTCGAGTAAAGGTTACCCGTATTCGCGTAGTGGACTCTCCATCTAGTGTCACTGCTGGAGGATCCGATGAGACGGAAAGACGATACCGAACCTCTTGTGCGAAGGCCTCCTGTTGAAACAGAAGCACGGCGGTAAGCGCGCAGGCCCCAAGGCTTATCGGCGATGGCTGTGTTGGCATCATGTGATTCCTTTGATTCACCCATGGCTTTCCAGGCCAGTGGCCCAGACGTCACCCTCGAGCACTTTCAATTACGATGTGAACACCCTTTGATGGACTTGGTTCGCTAAACGAAGAGGCACGCCAGCACCATTCTCTGATTATATTCGAAAGCCTGGGTCCCTATTTTGTGTTGTCCTGCTCCAAAAGTCGGCCGAGCCGTGACTCCGGGCACGAGAGACGACCTGTGCGGCCAGGCGAGCTCAATCGATTTTGGGAGCGACACCGCCGAAGGGATTGGCGCCCGGCCGCACCACACTCTCTTTCCTGTCCACCGAGACTGTCCTGCTCCTGAAGCCCCTCTCGAACTCGGCCTGATAGCTCACTTGTCCACCGGAACCGTACTCCGTGTAGGTGCCATGCCACATGATGAACAGATCTCGAGACATGAGCAGGTCGAAGCAAGCCGCCGGGACGGCCTCGTTTACGGCTCTTCGATCCTGGGGATCCCCGAGCGTCGCCCTGAATGACTCGGCGAGTAAGCGCTCATCCTCTCCATGACTAAGGGGACTCCCCTTTCGTGACGCCATTGCCCGGACCACCTCTTCCTTCGGCATCATCATGAAGGCGTACTGCTTCTTCCTGGAGCGTCCAGTGGAGCCATGGGGCACGGTCACACGATAGACCGTATCCTCGCAAGTGGCGGGGCCTATCGTGAGCACCGCCTCCTCACCGAACTCTCCTCGGACCTGCTCCTCCTCGCCGAAGAAGAGGATATCTCTCATCCGCACCCGCAGATCGAAGCCTCCCGCCCTTTGCTCCGGCCTCTTCGGCGTCACCTCGGCCCAGGGCACGATCGCCTCGTCCGCATGGGGCCCGGCCACGACGGTGGTCCTGTCGACACGCTCCCCGCCGACCCAGGTCTCGATCTCGATCCCATGGCGAAAACGGCCGTGGCCGTAGCGCTTATCGTGGTCCGCGCCTCGGCTGAAGGGAGTATGGCGAGGAGCTCCGGGACCAAGGCGCGCACCGTCATGGCTCGATCTGTAGCGGCTCTCGCCGGCCAGAGCAGAGCGCTCCCACCGAATCTTCAGTCCTTCTCTCTCCTCCCGGGAGAGAGCTTCGGGCTCGAGCCTCGGTCCTTGAGGCAAGCGCGGCGCCTTTTCGGGGGGCAAGAGAAATGTCGCCCGAAAGCCTCCCCGTCCAAGGTCGCCCGCGCCCGGCATATAGGCGCCGATGGCCTGCAAGAGTATGCCGCCACGTCTACGAGCACCCGTGCCGAAAGGCGACAACCTGGGGACGACTATCCGCGCATGGCTCACGTCGGACCAATCTCGCGCGGCGAGCCCCCGCCACCTCAACCTTACGTCCCGCAGGGGCTGCTCCACCTCGAGGACCAATACCGACTTGTCGTAGCCCGATGTGCTCTGAGGAATCTCGAGGAGGTAGATTGGAGACGAGAGGGGCGGCACATCGCTCCAGTTCCACGAGAAGACCCTCCTTTGCGAGCCCACGGAAAGCTCCTGGTCGTCCTCGACCGATGGGGTGGCGGCGATATCCCTCGCATTCTCGATGACGAAGTCAGCGAAGTGGTCGGCAAGACCCTTCCGCGTTCTGGTCGTCATGAGACTCTGCAAGGCACCGGCGGCCGTACGGGTACGGTTCAGCTCGTCGTAGAAGTCGCGAAGGAACGCTCGCTCGTCACCAGGATACGCCTTCTTCTTCAGGTGCTCGAAGAAGAATGACTGGCCGTATCCGTGGCGCTGCAAAGATTCGTTGTCTCTGAAGGTGAGCACACCGAACCCGGAAAGACCCGACGGCTCCATGGGACTGCGATACGCATACCAGTACGGCTGTCGTGCGGTGAGCGCCCGCCTGTACCAATCCCTGTTCCGGAACCGATCCGAGAAGTCGCTCCACATCTCGTGCTCCATGGTGAGCGCCGTGGCCTCCCCTATCCAGTAGGAGTTGCGATCCAGGTACTCGGAGCGGCCGTACCCCGACTGGAAGATGTGGAAGAGTTCATGAACGAGGGTCACCATGACATCGACCCCCTGCTCGCCCGAGAGCTGCTCGCCGCGCCTCGTGCCGGGTATGGAGTGGTAGTCGATGCTGATGAATGGCCGCCTGGTCATCGTATTCTCGGCGAGGCCCTTGATGTTCGGCCCGTGAGACCAGGGATCACGAAGGTAGACCCGAGTCGCCTGCGGAGGGGCGTTGAAGCCTCGATCCGTGAGGTAGCCGTGGGCGTGGTCGAGAAACTCGGCCACCGCGACGGCGGGACGAGGAGCCCAGTACCGCTCCTGCCAGTCTCTGTCGCCCACCTTCGCTTCGAGCTTCTCGATCCGCGCCTTCAGATCGCGAAAGTAGGCATCGAAGTTCGAGTGACGCCGCGGCACCCCCGGCGCCGGCGGAGGGGGAAGCCTTCCGGTTCGCTTGGCGACCCGATACTCGTCCCAGAGTTCCTCGAGGGTACTGAAGACGGCGAGCGCTCTACCCTCCTCGTCGCCATGGCGCCCCTCCGGCCACAGAACCTCGAAGTGGCCCTCGCGGCTCATGAAGCCGTCCCACCGCCTGCCTTCGGTCTCGGCTCTGCGGTCCGGATCGATGATGCCGTACTTGAGCAGACCGCAGATGGTGGACAAGCCAACGATTATGAAGACGGGGCCGTTCTTGATGGTGCTCCACTCGAGTGTGGCCCCGTCCCTTCGCGTCGTCAGGGGAATGAACGCACCATCGGCCTCCGCCATGAGACCCGCTCGCCGCGCGAGCCAAGGATCGACCCCCAGCTCCTGAAGATCGAAAGAGACGTCTACGGGGCGGCGCAGGCGATCGCCGGGTTCCATGCCCGCGTCGAACTCGAGGGCCGCGACGACGAGGATCCCCTCTTCATCGAGGCGCTCGCTCGCTGCCTCGGCAAGTCGCCGCGGCAGGGGCCGGAAACGAAGCTCCCTAGGCCGGTCGAGCGCCCCGGCGGGGGCCGTGACTCTCACGCCGGCCATTGGACGCTGGTCCACTCTAGGAGACTCGAAATCCGCGTATGAATTCTCGAGCGCCTCCAAGGAGTAGCCGGTCTCGGCAATCTCGGGGCGGCGCTCGTGCCCATCGCCCTCCGGCCAGAACAACAGGAGCAGCACGCCTCCGCCCAGGACGAACAACATGAAA
>SKWY01000101.1 GCA_007128675.1 Deltaproteobacteria bacterium
CCCAATGGGGCCCGACCCGCCTTCAACGACTTCGCGACTGTTGAATTCGCTCAAACGTGGCAGCAAAGGCGTATGAGCCTTTCTCTTTCGCCAAAGACCCCACCAAGCCCCGAAGCCCTCTTCCGTCGTTTCATCCTCGGTCAAGTAGATGTCCTCGTAGACGGCGGCTCCACGGTGAGCCGCGCCTTGCGCAAGGTGGCGCACCGCGAGCACACCGATTTTCATGGCCGCTCGCATCGTCTCTCGGTCTCGACGCTCAAGCGCTGGCGCGCCGCGTTCAAGGAGTCCGGCATCGCCGGGCTCGAGCCCGCCTCTCGCCCACGCACCGCCGCCTCCGAGGTTCTCCCGGACGATCTGCTCTCGTTCATCGAGCGCGAGAAAACACTCGACAAGCATGCATCCGTCCCGGAGTTGCTCCGCCGAGCAGCTCGGCAAGGGATTATCGAGGATGCCCGGGCGGTCAGCCGCACCACCGTCTGGCGCGCCCTTTGCCGCATGGGCTTACCCACGCGCATCAATCCCTCCAAGTCCGAGGCCGACACCCGCAGGTTTGCCTACCCGCACCGAATGCAGTGCGTGTTGTGCGACGGCAAGCACTTTCGGGCTGGGCCGTCTCGCGTGAAACGCGTCGCTCTCTTCTTTCTCGACGACGCCACCCGCTATGCCCTCGACGTCATCGTCGTTCCCTCGGAGTCCACCGAGGCCTTCCTCACCGGCCTCTTCTCCCTCTGCCTACGCTACGGCATCGCCGACCGCTTCTACCTCGACCACGGCCCCGGCTTCATCTCCCTAGATACCTTCGCCGTCATCAGCGAGCTCGACTCCTGCCTCGTGCACGGCAAGGCGGGGTACCCCGAGGGCCACGGGAAAATCGAAAGATTCAACCGCACGGCCAAGAGCCAGATCCTGCGAAGTTTCGATGGCGCCATTGACGTCGATCCCGACTGCATGAGCCTCACCTTGCGTCTGCGGCACTACCTGCACCAGGGCTACAACGACACGCCTCACGAGTCCCTCGGCCAAGAGACCCCTCGCCGGCGCTGGGAGGCCGACTCCCGCCCGCTCCGCCTGCCGGAGAGCCAGCAGGCCTTGCGAGAGAAGATGGTCGTGAGGGAGTCCCGGCGCGTCAGCAACGATCACATCATCCAACACGGCGGAAGCCTCTGGGAGACCCCTCGTGGTCTTGCCGGCCAGAAGGTCGAGGTCATCCGGCACGTCCTCGATGGCCACCTTCAAGTGCTTCACCGCGGCCGCATGGTCCGCCTGCACGAGGTCGATCTCGTCGCCAATGCCACCGACCGACGCGGCTACGCCACCGACCCCCTTCCTCTGCCCGATGAGGGCGTACCCACCACCGCCGCCAGCCTTGCCTTCAAGCGCGACTACACGCCGCTCACCGGCAAAGACGGCGGATTTACCAGCAACGAGGACTGACATGGACCTTTCCCGCTTCGGACTTCGCTCCTTGCCCTTCACCCGAGAGATCGCCGTCGGCGACCGTTTCACTTACACACCTCACGATGAGGCCGTCGAGGGCCTTTTGAGCGCCGTGAAGATGCGAGCCTGCGCCGCTCTCATCGCTCCAGCCGGCACAGGCAAAACTCTCGCTCTTCGCACCCTCGTCGACAAGCTCCCGCAAGCCCGCTACCGCGTCCGCTACGTCAAGGTCACGGGCCTTTCCAAGCGCGACATGTGCAAGGAGATCGCCGCAGCCTGTGGCATCTCTCCCGTTGGCAGCTACCCGTCCTTGGTCCGAAAGCTCCAAGACTCCTTCGAGGGCGGGCACGCCACCGACGGCCTTCGCCCCGCGCTTCTCCTCGACGAGGCTCATGACCTCCCCATGACTTCGCTTGCCATGCTTCGCCTTCTCACTAACTTCGAGATGGACAGCAGGCTCGTCCTCTCGGTCGTGCTCGCCGGTCAGCCTCCGCTGCGGCAGATGCTCTCTCGTGCCGAGATGACCGCCGTTGCCCAACGCCTTGCTCATGTCTGCTCGCTTCGCACTCTCTCTCGCGATGAAACCCGCTCCTACGTGACCCATCGCCTGCGCATCGCCGGTGCCAAGACCGACATCCTCGATGACGAGGCTCACGAGGCTCTCTTCGAGATCTCCTGCGGCAATCTGCGCGCCATCGACCACCTCGCCATCAAGACCCTCGAGGTGTGTGACCGTGCCGGTGCCGCCACCATCAGCGCCAAGGACATCGTGGCCGCAAGGAGCATGCTGTGCGTGTGACGGCCCCATTTCCCACCACGCAGGTGGCCTCCGTGCGCCCCCGCGACCCCTCGTCCAGATGGCTCATTGAGGGTCTGTGGAGCCACCAAGCAGTGGGGATCATCGGTGGGCTTCCCAAGGCGGGAAAATCCTGGTTGGGCCTGGACATCGCAGTATCCGTCGCCTCCGGGACGGCTTGCCTTACCCATTTCGAGGTGTCACGCAAAGGCCCCGTGCTCGTCTACCTCGCAGAGGATCACGAGGCCGACGTGCGCGACCGCATCGAGCAGCTCTGCGCTCATCGCCGGCTCGCCCTCGATTCGCTGCCTCTTCATCTGCTCGGCGTTCCCTGCCTCCGCCTGGATGTAGAAGACCACGCAGAACGGCTCGAGGCCACGGTCGCCGCGCTCCAGCCGCGCCTCTTGCTGCTCGATCCTTTGGTGAGAATGCACCGGGGAGATGAAAATTCCAGCTCGGATATCTCTCGGCTCCTCGGCTTCCTGCGTGAGCTCAACCGCCGCCACGACCTCTCTATCGTCCTCGTACACCACATGAGCAAGAAGTCTCGCGCCAGCCTCGGTCAGGCTCTTCGCGGCAGCGGTGACCTCCATGCCTGGGTCGACTCCGCATGCTACCTCCTTCCCAAGGCGAATGAGCAGCTTCAGCTCACCATCGAGCACCGCGCCGCTCCTGCGCCGACCCCCAAGCTACTGCGGCTCATCAAGGACCACCCCGCACACCTCGAACTTATCGGTGAGCAGGCAGAGGCCACTCCGCTTGTAGATGCATTGCGCCATGTTCTTCTCGAAGCACCCGAGCCGATAACCAGAACCGCCCTTCGCCAGCGCCTGCGAATCAACAACGCTCGTCTTGGCGAGGCGCTACAGAAGCTTGAAGCGCGCGGGCTGGCGTGTCGCACCCTGGCCGGCTGGACCGCCTCCAACGGACACGACTCCCATCAAATGTGCCTGCCTGGCTCTACCATTTAGGGATTGGAGCCCTTCCTTGCGCGCTCCGGCGCGTGCGACCAACAGAGCGAGCCGCACCATCTTTCCTCGTCCCCCCTCTGGTCGCATGCGCCGGAGCGCAACCGCGCGGGGCGCCGCCGGTCGCCATGCCGGCTGCGCGCCTACCGCGCGAAGCTGTCTCTGCGACCGAGGCCATGCGGGTCGTCGTTCCGAGGGTGCGATCCTTAGGCGCGCCACCGGAATGGAACGCTTGCCTCCAGCGACATGCGCCCCAACATCCCACTCCCGCCGAGCGTTCCCCGAAGCCCCCTTTAGGCGCGCCACTGGAACGGAACGGTTGCCTCGGCGAGCCAAGGGGGTTTCGGGCTCATTCGAGGTGAAACCGACTGGTTCATTGGGCGTGAAACGCAACA
>SKWY01000367.1 GCA_007128675.1 Deltaproteobacteria bacterium
CGGAACCGGAGCAGTCAACCGCAACACAGCCTCCCAGCACCATGGAGATAGAGTCGCTGCGCGAGGAGGTCTTCGCATCCCGACCGGTGCGAAGCGAGCTGGCACGACGCTGGCTCCAAGAAGACCCTGGCGGCCTCGCCAACCTAGTACGGGTGATAGGCCCCGACCTGGTGCTCGATCTTCGAGGAGATCCGGAGCTCGCTCCCAGCCTCGAAGGACTCGCGACGGAGGTCGCGCGGGGGACAAGAGCCCTCGAGCCGGAGGAGCTTCGCGAGGTACTGCTGGAAGCCCGCGCCCGCCTAACCTCCGCCAGAATCACGACACTCGATGATGCCTTGAGCCGTGAGTGGTCCTTCCTCGAAGGCATGACCGCCGCCGAAATCCAAAAGGCGCTCGCTCCGTTGAGCATCATCGAGCGCTCGTGGGTATTGCCTCGCGTCCGCCCGGCTCTTAGGGCCCCATATCTCGAGAGGCTCTCCGAGCGCGAACGCAAGGAGATCCTCCGGGCCGCGGCCGCCTCCGATGATCCGAGGCGAGAGGACTTGCTCGAGCTTGCCCACAGGGTACGTCAAACCGCCGCGGAGAGCTCGATAGGACTTGGAGTGGATGGCCGAGTCGACACGCTGCTGGAGATGGTCGAGAGCCTGGATCCCGACGAGCAGATCTCCTTCCTACGCGATCTCTTGGGCAACCGCCGAGATCTGGCTCTCGGCCTCTTGCGACGCTTGATCATCGAGCCGGCCTGGCCCCACGCCCCTAGAGAGGCAATCGTCGAAACGATTCATCGCCTTCCAATCGAGTCCTTCGTTCAGCTCGTGCGAGGCTCCCCGCGCTCAATCGGCGCTCACCTGATGAGCCTCGTTCCCCAGTCCAAGGAAGCCGCAATCAGGACAGAGCTGGAGCTGGACATGCCGATCGCTCGCGGGGAACACCTGCTGGCTCGGCGCACCTTCAACAAGACGCTCGTTCAGGCGATCCTCGACGCTGGCGAGGATCCGGCGGCGATCAACCTGCGAGCCATGAAGAGCATGGAGACCGAAGCCTTGGAGGCCGCGTCATGATTCACGATCATTTTGAGAAGAAGAGAAGAAGAGGATCCCTCGTCGCCGGCTCTCGCTCCCCGTTCATGGCGACAGCGGTCGTCTCCATCCTGCTTTTCGCCGCGGTTGGCTCCTGCACGGTCGTAGTGGAGGAACCTTGCGACCCCAACGGCTCGAACGGCCTTCCAGGCGGCGGCGTCCCAACGGTGGACATGCTCGTCATGATCGACCTCCAGCGGGGTTCCGCGCAGCTCGCCACATTGTACGAGGCCCTCATAGAGGGCCTGGAGTTTGCGCTGACCGAAAGGGACGTGGCGCTACGTCAGATCGGCCTGGCGCCTCTTCATCATCGCTCCGGCACCAATGTTCCCTTGATTCACGGAACCCAAGCAGAGAGCCCCTTCTCCTCGATGACCGAAGCTATCCTCTACTATGCCACCGAGGGAGCTAGCCTCCTCTCGGAAAGCCCGGGGGGAGAGCTCGACAACCTGGCGGCAATAGGAACGAACCTGAATCAGAAGGCGATACACGACCCCTTCGCGCAAGCTCCGCTTCCAACTCCCTACTTCCTCGAGCCCGCCGATGGTCTGATAGTGCTCGTCATAAGCGCCAACGAGCGAAGATGCGCCTCCAATGAGCCCGCCTGCCAGATAGAAGGCCTGAATCCGGCGGACCACTTCACTCGAGAGGACGACAACGGGGCGAGATGGCTAAACATGCCGGGCGGGAGCCTGCCGGCAAACAGGATCTTTCATCTGGCCCTGGTGACGTCCGAGATAGACGACTTCGATCGCTTCGCGAGCGAGTGTCTCTCCAAACCGAACTTTCCACAGGGCGTAATAGATGCCATGCAGCCGGGAGGCACTCCTTTCTACGGCCCCTTCGTCCAGGACGTGCGCTCCAATGGCGGGCGCGGCGGCATGGAGGATCTCTGCTCCGTGCTCTCGACTTCAGCCCCGATTCATCTCTTCCGGTTGGCCCAAGACATCCGAAACATGTTCTAGGCTCCCCCGCAATAGCCGCCGTCGTGCCGAGGAGACGACGGTCATAGCCCACATCGGACAAAGCGGCAGAGGATGCGATCCAGATTCATTCTACAGGTGCTCGTCGTAGCCCTAGCCTTTGGCGTCGGGATGCTCTTGGGCGCCGAGCATTGCGCAAGACGAGAGCCACCCGAAGAGCCAGCGCCGAGACCAGTCCTTACTTGTCCGCAGTGCCCGAGCTGTGAGGAGAAGACTCCCGTAAGCCCCAGCAAGACCGAGAAGCAGCGGCGTCTTCCACCGGCTCCACCTCCGGACGCGCGACATCGAGAGCTTCTTTTGGCCTGGGTCCAGGAGCAGTCACCCGAGCTGCGTCACTGCACACAAGGCGCGGCAAGCTCGACTCACACCGTGGTGACCCTCTGGCTCGACGACGAGGGCGAGGTGAGTCAGGTTGAACTAAGCCATGATCCCGGCTCTCTGGAAGCAGCCGAGATAAGATGCCTTCGGGGCCGCATGCTTCGCTGGCGCCCTCCCCTCGAGCTCGTGGAAAACAGAGACCGCTTGGTCTTCGGCCTCGTCATGTAAAAAGAGCCGGGTTTCGGCCTCTCAAGGCGCCGTCTCGAAGGATCCCGTAAGGCCCCGAAGCAGCGGCGTTCCCAGCATCTGCCCCCTGATCCCATGACCAACAAGGTACTCATACCAAGTGCTCGGCTCCAGGCCGGCGGTAGGCGTGCAGACCGCCCTCGAGTCTCCATCGAAGTAGGAGAAGTCACAGCTGACATCGACGCCGTCGGAGATCCGATACAAGGAGAAGCTCTCCTCGAACGTGAGCCTGATTATGGGCTCGCTGAAGTAGACCTCCACGCTTGATTGGGTAAGGACGCCTTCCGATCCATCGCTCGGCACGGCGCACAACGAAACGGGTGCGCCCTCCCTTGTCGAAAACGCCTGCTCCACATCGAGCCCAAGCGCATTGCCGGCCGAGTCGGTGAGCTCGGCGGGAGCAAGGGTGACATACTGCCGGCTCCCCACGAAGCCCTCCACGGGCTCGGGCTGTCCAATGTCGATTATGGGCCGCAGCGTCGCGACTGACAGGGTCTCGGCATCCAACGAGCAGCAAGCGGCCTGAAGACGTCTGCCGCTGGGCTCGCAGGGCACGGGAACGTCGTAGGAAACCTGAAGCCCCGACGCCTCGGACCCGAGGTCGCAGACGCTCGAGGGATCCATCATCTTGTCGAATGTGACCTCCACAATCCCATCCAAGGCCGCATCACCGTCCGCGGGCGACATGGAAACGACGGTTGGAGGGACATCGTCGATCTCGAAGCTGCCGGAAAAGGTCGCCTCCACCGGATTGCCGGCAAGATCCTCAACACCCGAGGCGACGATGCTCAGAACATACGGTCCATCGGCGCTTCGCAGGGGAACTCTGCGGGGGTGGAAATCATCACAGGAAGCAGGATTGGCGGGCGTGAGCAGCACCTCCGATCCGAGAATCTCGTAGCACATCTCGACCTGTCCCCCACTCGAATCGACGAGCTGAACGGTGGATGGTCCGACGGTGCCCGGCCTCACCGGCTCGCTGAAGACGACCTTCAGGTATGGGCTCGACACATCCGTTGGCCCCAGCATTGGAGGGACGCCGGCAACGGATCCCCCAAGGATGTCGACGGGTCCATCAGAGGTCTGCACCTCCATCGAGGTAACGACTGGCGGCTCCTCCTCGACCTGATAGACATGAGCAATATCCTCGAGGCTCGTATCGGCGACGGTGTAGATGTTAGCGATGCGAGAGGCGCGCACGACAAGTCGGTACCGCTCGCCGGCGTCCAGGTAAGGAGTGGGCCGAACCTCGACTCGATCCTCGACTCCAAGCGCACCCGGTATGAACTCATGCTCGATGTCGATCTCTTCGAGAGGGCCGCCAAGCTCATCGATCCTGTGGAGCGCCATCGTGCCCCCCGTAAAGGATCTAGGCAGCAGCCTGTTGCGATTGTCGGCGTCCTGACCGTCGGCGATGATGGTGAACACCGGCCCACCCGATATGATCGAGTCATCCTCCGGCAGCACGCGCGGGCTTCTTGGCAGCCGCGCCGATGTGGAAGGAACTCCGCCGACGTTGGTATGGAAGAAGGAGTAGTGGTTGGGCAGGGGGTTGCCTATCTCGTCGAGCACTCCTGTCGTCGCATGGATGCTGACCTGGCTGCCGGAAGAGTATGCGGGAACGGGGATCAGGACGACGCTCCTGGGATCCTCCACGCTCGTTGCGAGGATGGCCGTTAGGAGGGCTCCGCGCGTCTCGTTGGTGGCGAATACGGTCTCGTCCGTCGCGGAGGGGAGATGAAGCGCCCTGCTGAAGACGAGGACGCTGGTGGCGGTCACGTTCGTCGGGCCATCGGCCGGTGGAGTCATCGAGACGGTCATCGGCAAGCTCGTCCTGAACACGACCTCCACATCGGAGTCCAAAGGCCCTTCGCCGGCGTCCTGGATTTCCCGTTCACTGCCTGGAGACCTGCCCTTGACGACGAACCGCAGCTTCGCATCGAAGGGCAGGTTCTCGGCGGGCGGCAGCCAAATGGCGGTACGCGCATTCGGTGTCTCGAGCCCGGCTCCGAGGATCTCTTCCTCGCCACTAAAGAGCCTATAGTTCGCCGCATTGTCTATGCCGTGCTCTCCCCCGAGCATCATGTCCCTTGAAAAGGTTATTACTATGCTCGAGTTCACGGGAACATCGGTGGCCTGGTCCAAGGGATCGCGATCGTCAATCGTGCTCTGAAGGAGAACACCCTCGCTCCTTATGGACTCCAGGGCGGGCGGCATTGTTGTTTTCACCTGAAAGCCTGGGTTCTGCCCAAGGCGCTCACCGTCCAAGGCCTCTATTATGGGGCTCAGGTGAACGGTGTAGTCGGTATCATATAGAAGCGGCCGGTCGCTTCCGATGCAGTTCGACTGATGCAAGCTGGGAGAGAAGACGGCTCTATCGCAGCCGATGAAACCCTCCTCTTGCGAGCAAGCATCGGAGTCTCCCACGCCTGGAGTAGCCTCGAAAGAGATGTCTCCCGGCACTCGCACCACCTGGCCGAACCTATCGACGAAGGTCACGAAAAAGGTGCGATCGTTTATGCTGTCGACGTTCATGTCCCTTGCGAACTGAACGAAGATGTCGTCGTTTACGCCGATTGTCGGCAAAGAGTGGCCGGCCAGCAGGCCCGCCCCCTCGCTAACGAAGCTCTGCAGGAAGAGCGCTTCGAGGCTGTACCCATTCGCGTCAATCAAATCCCTGGTCGCCACGATGGTGTGTGGAGTCAGAGGTTCGAGAGGCTCCGCCGGCCGAAAGCTGACCGTCCTATTATCGTTACCAAGACAAATGGACGTGCCGCACCCGGCATCCGCCGCCAAGGCAACCGCGCTTGCCCTATCGGCGGTGAGCCTGCCCTCGGTCAGAAAGACGCTCGGGCCCTCCAGCCCGTGAAGAGATGACTCCAATATCGGATTGTTGAAGGTAACGCGAACCTCTGTCGTCAAGGAGACGCCGGCGGCGCCATCATCCGGGAAGGCCTCCAGCACTCGAAGGTTGGGGGCGGCGGCGGTGCCAAAGGCGAAGCTGAAGGAAGAGACGAGGCAGCCGCCCTCGCTCTCCTCCTCGCGTGGGACACATAGGTCTCTTGTCACGGTGTACGAATAAGTACTCTCGTGCTCTAGGGGAACGTCGGGAGCAAACGTCAGCTTGTCGCCATTGGCGTTCACAGAGTAGGTGCCGGCCACGGCGTCCTCGAAAACGGCGCCGTCTCCCGGGTTCAGAAAGAAGGACGGAGCGATACTCCCTTCTTGATCGATGTCGGCACCGAGAGTGGCAAGATCGATGGCTTCGTTGAAGACCACCTGAATGGTGGTCTCGGGACTCACGTTGGCCGCGCCATCCGAGGGGATATTGGCGAGAACAAGCAAATCCGTCAGGTCCTCGAGAGAGAACGTATATTCGTAGGGATCCTCGGGCAAGACGAGCCGGCCGCCGCCGCTCGTCGCGCGGACACTCTCTATCGAGCCGGGCTCTCCAAGCAGGGTCACCTGAATCACCGCGGATTCGGCCAGCTCGCCCGGCTCGCAGGAAAAGCCATCCGGCTGGCCGGTCTCGGTGGAATCAATCAAGCTCAGCCTATCTTGCGAGCAGAGGTTGGTATCCGGATCATTCGTGAGATCCTGCACCGAAATGCTATCGGCGATCCCCTCCAGATCCGTCGAGATATCCTCGGAGAAACGAAAACTAAGATTGGCGTTGGTCGACACCTGGCTGCTGCCCGGGCTGGGTAGAGCCGATAGAAGAAGCAGGGGCGGAGGATGAATCGTCCTGAAGGAGATGCTCACTGGCTGCTCCAAGAAGCCTCCCTCCGATGTGACCTCGGTCGAGGCTATGGCCTCGGTCAGCTCCACTCCGACGTGACGGGAGTACCCGAAAGGAACCAGAGAAGAGAACTCGATTTCTCGTTCCTCCACGTTAAGCCGCCCGTCGATGGGCTCGCCGGTATCGACGTCGAAGACACGAAAGGAATCCTCGTCCACGCTTGAGGGCTCCACCTGTGAATTGAAGGTGACACGAATATCGGCGTCAATCGGCACCCCGCTGCTCCCGGCGCCTGGCTCGAAGGATACGAGATGAAAGTCTGGGGGGGCCTGCGTCGAGAAGACCCACTTCACATCGACGGGGAGGGGCGCCAGGGGCTCGCGCTTGCGCTCCACCGAGGTCGTCACCACGGCACGGTAGCTTACCGAATAATCGAGAAGCCCTTCGGGCTGTAGAGATGCCGTCAATGTCTCGGCGTCGTAGGTTACCGTGGCCGATAGTCGCTCTGGCGTCCCGGAATCCAACGCTTCCTCGGTTAAACGCTCGAGGTAGAAGCTGCCCGGGTTCAGGGTCTGCTCCTTGATCTCCTCGGAGAAGGTGACGCGCACGGTGGCATCGATGCCGACCCCTTGCACCATCCCCCCCGGCTCGACGGCCACTATCCGAAGCGGCTGATCGAGATTGACCGTGAAGTCCTGCTCACTACAGCCGAGAACCGACAGCGCCATCACCAAGAGAGCGCTCGCCGCCATGGGCTCGATGAACCGTGGAGTTGGCATCTTCATCCTTCCCCTCCCGTCAATCAAAAAGTCAGTCGATAGCCTAGATAGACCTGGCTGCCATAAATGTCGGCTGTCTCATGGTTCAGTGCCGAGTAGCCCATGTCCGTGTAGGCCGTAGTGAAGCGATATGAAAGAAGCGCCTCGCCTGGACCGGCGGAAAAGGCACAACCGGCGCCAATGTAGAGCCCAACGGCCAGATCCCTCTGACTGCTCGTTTCAAGGAAGACATGGCCGTCCTCGTTGGAGAGGGTCCCAAACGAGACAACGGGGATGAGCGCGAGACCACCTTCCAGGAAAGGCCAAGGCCCATCGAGGAAGAAACCCGACATCCCTTCAAGAGGAGGCTCGTACAGCAGGCCTAGATGGACGGGCAGGCCGTGAGTCTTGTAGCTGTATTCATAGGCGCCCATCCCTGGCTCTACTTGGCTTCCCTCGCCGAACAAGTGATACCAGCCCATGTCCATCGAAACGCCAAGGCGCCTATCGTGGAGATCGGAGCGCCACTGGAACTCGAGCATGGCGGCTCCCGTCATGGACGCGGTGCTGTTCGGAGCAACAAATGCCAACCGAGCCCCCAAGAGAAAGCGGGGACGCTTTATCGCGGCATCCGACTCGTCGGCGGGCTCTAGTTGCCGGGCCGCTACCTCGAGAGGCAAGAGAAGCCCGACGAACACAGCCAGAAACGCCGAGGCCCAAAGCGGTCTTGGGCTTCCATGCATGGGATGGTTCCGAGAAGCTTTCATCGACATCTCCGCCAACGAGCAAGGGACCGCGGTAGGCTCCTGGCCCCACACGCCCATGCTCGACGGCAATACGATGGATGAAGAGGTATAGCACGGGATTGGCTTTTCATGGAGCCGGCAGGTAAGTGTGCGCCGCGGGACCGACCGGCATTCCAAGCCCGAACACCCAAAGGTAGAAGAGCGCGATCCAGGATATTAGGAAGAAGATCGTGTACGGAAGCATCATGGAGACTATCGTCCCGATGCCGACGCGCCTATCCCACCGCACGGCCATGGCGAGTATCAGGCCGAAGTACGACATCATGGGGGTGATGATGTTGGTCGTGGAGTCCCCGATCCTGTATGCGGCTTGAATCACCTCGGGAGCGTATCCGGCCTCCATCAGCATCGGGACGAATATGGGAGCCGTCACGGCCCACTGTGCCGACGCGCTCCCGAGCGAGAGGTTCACCAGGCAGCACATCAGTATGAAAGGCGTGAATATTATGGGGCCATCCAGCCCCCTTGCCTGGAGGAAGTCCGCGCCGATAACGGCCAGCAACGAGCCGAGGTTCGTGTGGCCGAAGAAAGCGACGAACTGGGAGGCGAAGAAGACCAAGACGATGTAGAGCCCAAGCGAGCTCATCGCCTTGCTCATCCCGCCTATGATCTCTCGCTCCGTCTTCATCGTTCCCGTAACTCGGCCGTAGACGACACCGGGTATGAAGAAGAAGACGAAAATCAGCGCCACCATGCCCCGAAGAAAGGGAGAGCGGAGGACCTCTCCCGTCTCCGGGTTTCGCAGCACCCCGCCTTGCGGCACGACAGCCATAAGCAAGAGCAGGACAACGACGAGCACGGCTCCAGCCGCAAAGAGAAGCCCCCTCTTCTCTTCACTTGACAAGGGCTCCATGGAGTCAGGCTCGTTTGACTGCTCGTCGGCTCTACGGGGATCATAGGCGCCGAGCTTGGGCTCCACCACTCGCACGGTGACCAGAGTTCCCACACCCGTCACAAGAAAGGTGCTTACCACCATGAAGTACCAGTTGACGGCTGGATGAACCTCATAGCCTGGCCTGATGAGCTGAGCGGCCTCTTGAGTAATCCCGGCCAAGAGCGGGTCTATGGTTCCTATGAAGAGATTGGCGCTGTAGCCGCCGGACACGCCGGCGAAGGCCGCCGCCATTCCAGCCAGGGGATGTCGCCCCACTGCCCTGAAGACAAGCGCCGCTAGCGGAACCAAGACGACATACCCGGCCTCGGAGGCCGTGTTGGATATGACTCCGGCGAAAACGACGGCGCCTGGAACCAGCCTTCTTGGCGCCGAGAGCACGACCGCCCGGATCGACGCCCCAAGAAGCCCGGATGCCTCGGCGACTCCGACACCGAGTAGCGCCACCAGCACGGTACCCAACGGAACGAAGTTGACGAAGTTGGAGACCAGGTTCTCGACGATCCATCTCAAGCCGTCCGCGGTGAAGAGGCTGACTACCTCTATCGTCCCGTCGGGGCTACGACCCGCCGCTCCCTCGGGTCTGGGATCGATGACCGCCCACTCGAACCAGCCGCCGACGCCGCTTACGAGAACGACGGAGAAGGCAAGCAAGGCGAAGAGAGTCACGGGGTGAGGGAGGAGATTGCCAAGCCACTCGACGGTGTCGAGAAAACGGGTCATCCAGCCGCGCCCACCCTCGGCTTCCTTGGTGGGGCTCTTTGCCTTCTCGGCTGGTGCTTTGGGCGCACCACCGGCCGAAGCCTCGCCTACTTCGGCCTTGTTCTTGTCATCGGCCGGGCTAGTCAACGGAAAGCCTCCTCACGATTCAAAGCCCGCTACCTCATAGACCAGGAAGCTTCCCGACTCAAACGAAGGCGGCTCAGGCGAGAGGGGGTCGGGAACCCCCAAGATGCTCAGCCGTGCACGATTCGTCGGAAGCTCTTTTGTCATTCGCCATGGAACGAGCCCCGAAAGCGCATTGCAGGGCGGCAAGAGGAGGTTCGGCACCCGAACACACCCGGTATACGCCCCAGCACCGCCATCTCACCAGCCCGGAAGGGGATCATGAGGCAGACTCCCTCTCGGCGCTCGAAGGTAGCCAAAGGGTGTGTGCGAGAGAAAGTTGGAGACCCTGGACATGTAGATATCCGCGTAACGCTCCACCTGTCTTGCCAGGTTGCTCTTGTCGTTGCCGGCACGCATCAAGAGGCCCCAGTTGGGATTGAGCAGCTCGCTGGCCTCCTTGGCAAGAACGGAGATCTTGGCGTCCAGATCCAAAATCCTGGCCCGATACTCCTCGATGCGCCTTTCCAGCTCCGGCTGCTTGGTCCTGCTCGGTGGTCCATATCCATGTCGCTTCCGAAGCAGCTTCAGTCGTATCTCCGATAGGCGCTGCTCGAGCCCCGTCTTCCTCCGCATCAACCTCGAAAACTCGACCTGCCGCTCGGCGAACGACTCCAGCGCCTCGTGCTCTGCCTCCAGCTCTCGAATGACCAGCGCCGTTCGCCATCGCTGGACGCTCTTGGTGACGTGGACATCGGCGAAGAGGTGGTCGCCCACGAAGAGGATCTGATCACCGAATAGCCCAAGATGGCGCTCGACGAGCGCTGCGTAACCTCCAGCGTAGGTCCCCTCGTCTCCCAGCCTCGCGACGGGCCGCAAGAGCCCGGTTGGCTCATCAACGGCGAAAAGAGGCATCTGGTTCATGAAGAAGGCCGGCTTCTGGGCGAAACAAAGGACCAGATCGAAAAGGCTCCTCCAGCTCTTCCCTCGGGGGAGGAAGCGATCGAAGGCATAGCTCATCATGGCGCTGGTGAAGGTCCAGTCAGAGTTGGTGATGAGCAGAAGCTGCTTGCCGGCGGCTCTCTGATCCATCAGAACCATCGGCACACCAGGATCCAGCTCCACGAAGGCGTCGGGATTGGAGACTATCTCCTGCTTCATCTCCCCCTCCATGTGAGCCTCATCCAGGTTCTCCCTCACCTTTCGGTGGAGGTCGGCATAGCCGACGGCTCGGGGTCCCTCTCCGGCGTCGACGATATCGACGAGCTGCATGTACATGCAGGCCTCGGATATCGAGAAGAAGGTGTTCAGGAAGACCCACCTGGGCGAGGAGAGTTCCACTACGTCTCGGGCGTACAGGGCCTTCTGCTCATCGAACCGCATGGGAGATGTGCCGTGAAAGGCCTTTCGCACGTAACCGAACCGATCGGTCTTGACGACGTTGCCCAGCTCGGCGTCGATCACCAGACCCCTTGTGACCAGAGTGGGGTCGAAACTGAGCGCGCTCACGGGCCAACCGAGATCGGCCATCCTCTCACGCAGATGCTCGTAAGCCCGCCTCTCCCACTCCTCCATCCTGTAATGGATCAGCGTGTAGTCCATGTCGTAGCCGATGGCCTTCACGGTCCGAAGGTTCAAGGTTCGGTTGGTGTGGATGGAACGGGTGGCGGAAACGGCCTTCTTCGTCTCAACAGGCGTGCTCATGGCGAACGATTGTAGACCAGAGCTTGTCTTGATGGTTTCGGAAGCACCGATAGCGGCCCGACTAATCTCGAGACGAGGAAGAACCGAGCCCCGCCGATGAGGGGGCCACTTGCCGGACCGAACCGCCGAGGAGCAGGTCCCGTGTGCGGCGGCGGTGGAGCACCCCGAACAGCGAGGCGAGCTTCGGCTCGATGAAGGGGCTGTGAGGTGTCCCGATGACTGGAGAGGCCGACCCATTGAATGAGCAGCCAGCGACATCTCATGCTATCAGGCTTCTCCTTTCGTCATGCCATGAGGCGACACTCACCCGACAACAAGGCGCGCGGAGAATAGCGATGACCGAGAAGCTTCGCCTAATCGTAGACAGCAAGTACTTCCAGGGCTTCATAATCCTCGTAATCATCTTCGCCGGCGTTCTCGTGGGGGTCGAGACCTACCCGGCGGCGATGGCGAAGTACGGAGACACCTTGCATGCGCTGGACAAGGTAGTGCTAGGCATCTTCGTCGTGGAGATCTTGATGAAGATGGGCGCCGAGGGCAGACAGCCGTGGCGGTTCTTCAAGGACCCTTGGAACGTGTTCGACTTCGTGATCGTGGCCGTCTGTCTCGTTCCCCCTCTTGCCCAGTACGCGATGGTCATGCGCATGGCGAGGCTCTTGCGGGTATTCAGGCTGGTCCGGGCCATTCCGAGACTCCAGCTCCTCGTGTCGGCGCTCCTGCGGAGCCTTCCGTCGATGGGCTATGTGAGCATCCTTCTTTTCATCCTCTTCTACATGTTCGCCGTCTCAGGCGTATTCCTCTTCAGCAAGAACGACCCCGTGCATTTCGGCACCCTACAGACATCGCTCCTCTCGCTCTTCAGGATAGTCACCCTCGAGGACTGGACGAACATCATGTACACCCAGATGTACGGCTGCGATGTCTACCCCTATGGGATGAGAGAAGAGCTGTGCCAGACGCCCAAAGCCATGCCGATAGTGGCCGCGATCTACTTCGTCTCCTTCGTTCTCCTCGGCACCATGATCGTTCTGAACCTATTCATCGGGATCATCGTGAACAGCTTCGACTCCGCCCGTGAAGAGCAGGAGAGCCTCTCCTCCAAGCTCCGTCCTTCCGCTCCGAACCTGGCCGATCAGCTAGAACAGCTGGAGGAGGAGCTGCAGAGCATCCACTCCCGGGTAGGCAAGCTTAGAAGAGCCGCCCGAGACGAACTCGCCGCGTGAGCAAGAAGCGGGAAGGTGCGAAGACTGAATAGCCAAGGGTGCGGCTGGAGACGATCCTGATGCCGGCCTGGTGCGCCGTGGCAGAGAAGAGCACGACATGGTTTCATGACGGCGTCGACATCCACGTCGCCGTGGCGCCGCCACGATGGCTCGCGACAAACTCAGGGAGGCGCCGGCGCAAGGACCGCTCCTTGGCGAGTGCATACGATAGGTCTTGGAGCGCCTCGCGCGACATGCACGGGCTGCCCATGTGGGTCGTTGCCCGTTCCGTACCCATGTGGGTCGTCCGCCTGTCCCGTACCCATGTGGGTCGTCCGCCTGTCCCGTACCCAAGTGGGTCGTCCGCCTGTTCCGTACCCAAGTGGGTCGTCCGCCCGTTCCGTACCCATGTGGGTCATCCGCCAGGAAAGGCACCCGAGTGGAGAGGGTCCTCGGTTCCTGCCGCCATGGCGGGGGAATGCACCCA
>SKWY01000400.1 GCA_007128675.1 Deltaproteobacteria bacterium
AGTAGACTAAGCGCCGGGAGCCGGTTTCCGAGCCGTGTGGCGCACCCACGCCAGTGCGGAGCCCACGGATCGGAGACCGGACTGCCGGTCGCTTCGGGAGGAGGGCAGCTACATGAGAACCGTAGCGGCTCCACGCAAAGACGAAGCGGGACAGCCAAATAGTCCCGCCATCTCGCGGTAGACTAAGCGCCGGGAGCCGGTTTCCGAGCCGTGCGGCGCACCCACGCCAGTGCGGAGCCCACGGATCGGAGACCGGACTGCCGGTCGCTTCGGGAGGAGGGCAGCCACATGAGAACCGTAGCGGCTCCACGCAAAGACAAAGCAGGACAGCCAAATGACTCAGGAGCTGTCGCGGGCGGAGTAGCGGCGGCCGACTCCGATTCCAACGGTTGGAAGAGCCACCCAATGTGACCAGCGCAGGTGCGACCAGCTTGCGGAGGACAACAGAGATAGCCCTGCGCCAAGCCTGAGCGGTCCCCATCGCCAGGCGAGTCCAGCCATTAGGCCCGAAGGGCATAGGAGGCGGGACTGGAGACCAGCGGTCCAGTAGAGCCCGTGAGCCTCCCGAAGAAGGATCGGGGCCTCGATCACGGCCGATATCGATCGGAGCGATGTGCCGAGAAGGAGGCCTCGCAATGGCGTTCGCCACACCACCTTGACCTGGGTCGCGAATCGAAGCGCGGGCGATGCCGGAAAGATGGCAGCATAGGGGAGATCATAATGCAGCCAGGTGCCTGGATCCTCGGATAGCACATCGACTCGGTCGAACCCGAAAGAAGAGTCCGGGTCGATCTCGAGGGCGCCGCCAAGAAGGGCTATCGCGACGATTAGGGCAGACATGGTGCTCTCTCCGGAAAGTCGGTGATTATTGCATCAAGGGGCCACTCACAGAAGCGCTCGAGGTGGGCCTCTTCGTTCACTGTCCACACCATTACCGAAAGACCAGCGTCCCTCGCCGCCGTCGCCGTATGCCAATCGAAGAGTTCGAAAGGCCAGGCGATACCATCCGCATTGGATCGTCGCGCGGCGCCGAGTGCATCGCGGATCCCGAGGGTGGAGAGTAGCTCCGTGCGGAGGCCGACCGACGTGGAGTCGCTATCTGGGGGAAAGCGCGGGTAGATCAGCACCGTCTCGATGGGATCGCCGGCCATCCAGTCTCGAAAAGCGAGCAAGAGCTCGGGAAGGTTGGCGCTTACATACCAGGGATTGTCCAGGCCCGCGCCAGTGAACCTCGAGAGGATCTCCTCGGCAAAGATCTCGGGATCCGGGGTGAGGCCGGGCTCGTACTTGACGTCCAGCTGGATCGAGGTTTCGGGATGAGGACGGAGAAGCTCGATTAGCTCGTCGAGCGTCAAGAGCGAGTCGGCTATTACCTCGGCGTCCGGGAAAGCGGGATCTCGATTCCCGCCACAGACGTAGTTCGCCTCCAGGTCGTCAAGAGTCACGTCTTGTATCAAGACCCGCTCTTCCAACTCCTCGCCATCCGAGTAAGTGCAGTCTTTCGGATCCAGCCAGGGATCGTGGGCTATCACCGGGACGTGATCGCGGGTGAGAAGGAGATCGATCTCGATTCCCGGGTAGCCTCGCTCCAGTGAGCCCATGACGGCGGTGCGCGAGTTCTCGGGCCAATGAGCGGGAGCTGCTCGATGTGCCACGATGAGTGGAGTCTTCTCCTGCTCGCCAATTACACATCCCAGCGAAAGCCATAGGGCGACGAGCAGCATGAATGAGGCTTGCCTTGAGGCCCGTGGAAGGCTGGTGCTCTCGGTGAGAACAACGAACGAGGGGCCTAGAGATAATGGTCTCATGCCCTCGTATATAGCAGCTCGAGGGGATTGATGGGGACGGCGGGGCGATCATCGACATCCCTATGATTTCCAGCTCCCCTCCGGCCGATGTCCCTCGCTCCAAGGAGCCGTTCAAGCGACGGCCATCTTTTTCGACCCGCGATCTCTTCTCAACCTCGCCTCGAGCAGCTTCAATCGACAGGCGGTGGCCCACCAGCCTTCCCATGCCGGCTTCGGAAGGCTAAGCCTGTCGAGGTAGATACGGACCCTCGACAATGCCTCCGAGATCTCCCGCGAGGCCAGCGTGTTTGGCCCGTCCGTGGAACGATTGGATTGGCGGGTCTCCTCGAGCCTCTTCTCCAGCGCATCTTGTAGATCGAAGCAGGCGGCACGCAGAAGGCGCCAGCCTTCAGGATCCCAAACGCGTAGTTCGTCTCCAGAGCCCAATACGGAGTCGATCTGTGCGAGAGCTCCCCGCAGGCACGATGTCTCGGGCTCCAGCTGCCGAGGGCGACAGGAGTCCTTCCGAACTTTGCTCATTTCGATCTCCCCGAACCGAAGTGCCGGCACTAGCCTTTCAGACTGGCCTTCCACCTACACTAGTAACCTCGGACCAACATCGCAAGCATGGCAAGAGCGGCCCCCTCTCCACTCGGCGATTCTGGTCGCCAATGGGATGTCGGACTGACGAGATGGGCCATTCTATCGTGGGACGGTCCGCTCATCGTGCAGTCTTGCCGCTGCCTGGCCCCGGCTGGGGCTGACGAAGAGACAGACCACGATGGCGCAGGCAAAGAGGGCGGCGCAGAAGAGAATCGACGAGTGGAGACCAAAGCGCGTCTGGAGAAGTCCGAGCCCGAGGATGCCGAATATGGCGGCCAGCTTCGAAGCAAGGCCCCAGAACCCGAAGAACTCGGCAGCTCTTGCCCTGGGCGAGAGGATTGCGACCAGTGCGCGGCCGGCGGACTGGCTGGAGCCGAGGCTCGCGCCGGCTAGGCAACCAACTACGAGAAAGACATGCTGGGCCTCTAGGTCAATATCCCAGGCGGAAGCAATCCATAGCGTCAACTGGGGGGTGCCATAGATGGCGAGGATCGACACTATCCAGAGCGAGAGCGTCGCAAGATACACCGGCCTTGCTCCGAGCCGGTCCTGTAGGAAGCCAAAGCCAAGAGCTCCCAACGCGGCGGTGATCTGCACGACCACGAACATGTAGGTGCGTACGTGGGGAGCCCAGCCGATTACCTGGGCACCATAAATGAAGGCGAAAGCGATGACTATGTAGATGCCGGCCATTGCAAAGAAGATCGACACCAAAAAGATGGCGAGGTCCCTGAAGTCGCCAAGCTTCTCGAGGGTTGTCTTCAGTCGGGCGAGGCCGGCAACGAGGTATGTCTGTCCAGGTTGGGGCACGCCCTTTGGCCCTCGTTCTAGCAGCCATACGAAGGTTGGGATCCCGGCAGCTAGAAAGAAGAGGCCGGCCAGCGGTCCCACGAGGCGGGCTCTCTCGAAGTTCTCGGCGCTGACCTCCCCGATGAAGAGGAGTGCCAGCGCGGCGGAGACCAGTCCGCCAACGTATCCAAGAGACCAGCCGAAGCCGGAGATGCGGCCTAGTACTCGTGGCGGACCCAGGTCGGGCAAGAAGGAAGCGATGAATGACTCGCCGACGGCGTAAGCGAAGTTGGAGAGAATTAGCAAGACCATGGCTAGCACGATCCAGCCGGGAGCGGCGAAGTAGAGAGCGCAGGTCGTCGCAACGGTGAGGATGTAGCTTGTGAACAAAAAGAGCTTTCTTCTTCCCGAAAAATCCATCACGGCGCCGAGCACCGGTGCCGTGAGCACCACCAAGGCATAGCTGATGGCTAGAGCCAGGCTCCAGAGAAGATTGCCTAGCCTGAAGTCGTCCCCTCGATCGCCGACGATGACTTGCGTGAAGAGATCACCGAAGATGACCGTGATGATGAGAAGTGTGTAGGCCTGGTTCGCGAAATCGAACATGGCCCAGCCGAAGATCTCTCTTCTGGGTGCGATGGCGCGCTTTGCATCCGCCAATACCGAAGGCCTCGAAGCAATGGAACGAAGACCCTCGAGCGATGCATCGCTCGAAGCGTTTCGAGTGGATGAGGGATGTCTGCTATCTGACATGCGGGGATGGCGTGAACAGTGGCCTGCCGGTCGTTCCAAGGATCAATCAGCCAAAGACGTGCTTTCGATCACTTCTAGTCCAAGAACGAGGCGGAGCATACAGGTATGGGCGCACCGACGCGCAAAGGCCGAGTCATGGGCGCCGGCGGCCATTAGCGTCTACTGTCCTCTTCTCATCCCTATTCCGAGAAGGGACCGCCGCTGGGGTGTTGATTGCCCGTTGCCAAGGTCTCATTCAAAAAATTCGCAATTCAGCATGTCGGCGAGGCCAGGAAGAAGCAGAGGAGGCGATGGCCTTACGAGCCCCAAAATAGGAGGCTCTTTGACAAGCGCCGAAAGATAGTGGCTCAAGCTCTGGCGTGTGGCGGCTCGGTTCTTTCGAGCTTTTCCGGCTCGAGGGAAAAGTAGAACCTGGCGCCCCCTCCAGGATGGCTCTCGGCCAGGACTATGCCGCCATGCCTCTGAGCTATGCGACGCACCGTGGCCAGCCCCACGCCGGTGCCTTCGAACTCTTCGGCGGGATGGAGGCGCTCGAACGGCAGGAACAGCTTGTGCGCGTCTGTCATGTCGAATCCCGTTCCGTCGTCTTCCACGGTGAAGAGCTCTGCTCCGCCCCGTTTTGTGCGTTTGAAATTGATGTGGGCCACGTCTCTGTTCTTGGTGAACTTCCAGGCATTGGACAAAAGGTTCGAGAGTAGGACTCGGACGAGGGTCTCGTCGGCGTTGGCCTTCAAGTTCGGCTCTATGATCGTGACTACGGCGCGGTTTGGGTGCTGTCTGTTCAGCGACTCCAGGACCTCGGTCGCGATGGCCGAGAGATCGAGGTTCTTTCGAACCAGGGGTTGGTGCGCGATCCGGGACAGGGAAAGCATTGCTTCTATTAGGACCTCCATCTTTCTTGAAGACTCAATGATTCGGTTCAAGAAGTCCCTGGTTTCGCTTGGTCCATCGAGGCTCATTGCCGCTAGCTCCTCGGCGAAACCCTGAATGCTCAATAGAGGCGCGCGAAGGTCGTGGGAGACCGAGTAGGTAAAGGCCTCCAGCTCGCGGTTTGCCAGGGTTAGCTCCTCGGTGCGTGAGGCGACCCTGGCCTCGAGCTCGGCGTTTAGGGAGCGGATCCTGGCTTCGGCCGCCTTCTGGCGCGTGATGTCCATCATCAGGCCGTCCCAGAGCATCTCGCCGGCGGGCTGCTTCTCGCAGCGAGCCGCGGCTAGAAGCCACTTCTCGGTTCCATCGGGAAGGACAAAGCGGCCTTCCCATCGCCACGGTTTTCGGGAGGTCTCGCTGCGATCCAGCGAGCGCTCCAACCGAGGGCGATCGTCGGGGTGAACTCGCATGAACAAGGCTTCCGCATCACGTCTCGCCTGCTCGGGGGTAATCCCGAGAAGTCGGACGTTACTGCTCAAGAACCAGAACGACTTGTGGCCGCTCGGGCTCTTCACGAGCTGGAAGAGAAGCCCTGGCACGTTGGCCGCGATGCGTTCATATACCTCGAGGCGTGCCTCGGCGGAGATCTCCAGCACGAGCGGCATATGCTTACTTATGGCGGCCAGCACATCCAGTTCTTCGTTTGTGAAGCTGACGTCCTCTAGATGGTGATCTAGGTAGAGGGCTCCGACCACACGGCTGTCCCTTACTAGTGGAGCCGCCATTGCGCGAGTTGGCCTGGATGCTTGAAGCTTCTGATGCCGCGGCCGGCGCTGGCGAGGCCCGTTAGTGAGGCTGCTTGCGGATAGGGTTCGTCGTGCCTTCACGGCGCGCATGCATGTTTGGATGCAATCGGGATCGGCGTGTTGAATGTTGTTGCCTCGAATATCTCTTCCGGCAACTAGGGTGAGAAGTCCAGCTTGCTCGTCATGATGCAAGAGCAACACGCGTTCGGCTCCGAAAAGGCGAAGCAGCCAATCCAGCATTAGCCGGATTTGGCCTGCGGGCGACGGTGAATGGCTAGCCCAGAGGCTCATCTCGAGAGCCTGCGCAAGGTGGTTGCCTGGGCCATGTTCTCTTCTCGTGCGTTGGCGCACCGGCTCGGTAATACGAAACTCGATTCGAATCCTGCGTGCTCGCGGACGCCACCCGTGACGCTGGGCGATGGCAAGCGCACTGGCGGCCGCTCGCCTGCCGCCAGTCGCGCTACCTTCTTGGAAGAGCAGACGAGCCTTCTCACAGTATGCTTCATAGACGATCCAGGGAGCATCGATGCGATCACCTATGGCTTCGGCGCTCTCCAGAAGCATCCTTGCCTTGTTGATTTGCCCAAGGGCTCGAAGATAGGACGCCCGGGCAACCTCTGCGTGACCGCGAAGCAGAGGCGTGCGTGCTGCAGCTTCGAGTTCGGTGACGGCCCGGTGGAGCTGGCCCTTTCGTCGTCTGGAGCCGTCCTCGGTGTGGGCATCGTACTGGTCGATGCGCACATAGGCCCTGGTCACCAAAAAGAGCCTTAGGTACATGGGCAGGCTTCGCGGCGAGAGTTCGAGCTCGTCGAAAGCGGCCATTGTCTCTTCGGCCGGCCCGCCCAACTCTCTTTGCTCTCGATGCATGAGGAGCTTGCCCGCCAAGAAAAGAGCCCGCCAGAACGTTTCCGTTTTCGGGTGCACGATCTCGCTTGCCTGTGCAAAATAGTAGCGAGCGGCACGGGTACGTCCAAGCGTGGACAGGCAGGCCATGGCGGCAACCTCTGGAAGCGTCTGCAGGGCGACCGAGCGTCCGCTTGCCGTGAAGGTGGTGTCGTTGAAGAACCGCTGGATTAGCTCCCAGGCCTCACTCACTCGTCCTCGCGCGATGAGGCTCCAAAGAAGATCGGCTACCGTGAGGACATACTCGCGGGTATCGAGCCACGAGCCCAGCTCCTCGATTGTGAACCGCGCAATCCGTTCGGCCTCTAGAACATCTCCGAGCTGTGAGGCTGAGCGGGCCTTCAGTGCCTGCATCTGGGCTTCGGCGGCGGTATCCGTGCTTGCATGGGCCATCTTCTCGGCCTTCCTCAGGCGAGAGAGAGAGCGCTTGCCGCCAAGGCTGGAGAGCAACAAGGCTTGATGGGCGAAGACGGCGCGCTGCTCGCCGGACAGCCCGAGACGCGCGGCCGGGCCTCTTGCTGCAGTCTTCATCCGAGAGATGCGATCCGGGCGAAGAGTGAGATAGCCCACCTGACCTGCTCGAAGGTAGATATCGAGGAGTAGCCGGTCTCGGCGCTCCGATGCGCGGCTATGCTTCTCGAGTCCAATTCCCGTCGCTTTGCGTAGGGTGCCGACGAGGGCTGAACCTAGGGCGAGAAGAGGACAGCTGATGCTGCTGGGTGCCGGGTGTCCCAGCAGGGCCAGCGCCTTTTCCAGCTCGGCCCAGGCCGCCCCTGCTTGAAGGTTCATTACATGAATGTCGGATAGCCGAGCATGGCTCCTTGCTTTTTGCATCGGAGTCGAGGGCCGCTCGAGAACCGACTCGAGCTGCTCTTTCGCGTCGCCGACTCTGCCTGTCTGGTAGTAGGCCTCGCCTAGGGCCTCTCGAAGCACTACCTCGAGCCGCCTTGATGGTGCATACAGGCCGGCGCACAACTCTAGAGCGCTCTCGAGGTAGGGCAGAGCCTCGTTGTAGGCACGGGCCTTCAAGGCGGCGCAGCCCGCCGAAAAGTTGGCGGCGAGGGCCTTCTTGGGGGGGGCCTCTGGGCCGGCAGCAACATAGTGGCTAGCCGCGATACAAGTGCTCAAAGGCAGCTCTTTTTCGCTCTCGATCGCTTCGGCCAGTCGAAGGTGAATGAGCCTTGCTTCCTTGTCGTCCAGAACGGCCCTTAGCGCCGCTCCTACTTCATCATGACTCGAAACGTAGCCGAAGGCGGGCCTCGAGACTAGAAGACCTGCTTGCATGGCCTGGTATAGGGCGATGTTTATCTCCTCTCGAGATCTGCCGAGAGCTGCCCCGAGCACTTGGGGGGAGCAGCAGCTCCTTGCCAAGGCCGCGGCAGTCGCGACTTTGCGCGTCGTGGAGGGAAGTCGCCCCAACCGATTGATGACTATGCTTCGCAGGCTTCCCCGAAGCACGCTGCGAAGCCGAGCGTCGCTCGTTGCCACGAAGCCACCGCTCTTTCGCGAGATGATAAGGTTGTCGAGAAGGGAGCCAACCGACTCCCTCAATTTCAAAGGATTTCCCCGCGCATATGAAATGACTTTGGAGAGAATCCCTTCGGAGATATTGGGGGTGCCCAGCATGTCTCTTACGAAGGAGTAAGAAGCAGCCTCGTGAAGGGGTTTCAGGCGAACTCGAGAAGGTCGTGTGTTGCGAAGGCCTTTTTGGAGGGCGATCGCGCTGCCGGATTGGATGCTGTGGGTTCGGCCCGTCAGCATGAGCAGCATTCGAGTCCGTGGGATATCCTTTCTCAAGCCGGCTATGACGCGCGCCGTGGAAGCCGTTATCCAATGGAAGTCCTCGACGAGGAGCACCAAGGGCCCAAGCTGTTTGGCCAGGCGCGCGATGAGCTCTGCCACGCTGGACTCGATCTGACTGCTTCCGGCGACGAGGGGGGGCTGCTTTTGCTCGGGTAGTATGTCGGCAAGAGGTGGCCAGAACCTTGCCAAGTACGAGGCAAGGCCCTCGCTAGCCTCGATGAGCGCTTCCTTGGGGCTCACGAGCTCCCCGTCCAGCCATCTGTCGCCTGCCTCGAACCAGTCACCCATCGCTCGACGAAGCTCCGCGAAGGGTATGCTCTCTCCTTCGATGCATTGAGCTCTCAACACGAGCGAGCCTTTTTGGGCGGCCGAGCGTACTACCTCGTGGGCAAGCCGGGACTTGCCGGATCCGGGCGCGCCTTCGATTATCGCCGCGGAGCCGCGGCTTCTGGAAGCTTGGTGGAGCAGGCCGAGAAGCTCTTTGAGCTCGGGTATTCTGTCGATGAGGGGGACCGGCTCGAGGGTGGTTGGGACGGTCGTGCTCGAGTCCAGAGCCAGGGGATGAGAGCGCAGGGCCCGGGAGTTCAGAGCGTTGATCTCGAAAAGGTCGAAGAGGAGACCTTCGGAGGATGCATAACGATCCTTGGGATCGAATGAGAGTAGCTTGTCTATGATTGCAAAGAGCGCCTCGGAAATGCTTGGCTCTGCCGTTCTGGCCGGTAGAATCTTTTCGTTTCTTCTCTGCCGGAGCAGCTCGGCGGGATGGGCCGCCCTGTAAGGGGGGCGGCCGGTGACGGCGTGATAGAGCACGGCGCCGAGGGAGTAGAGATCGGATCTTGCGTCGATGGGGTGCTCCACTATGCCGAGCCTCTCCGGGGCCCCATACATGAGGTTGCCACTCCGGCTCGTCTGCTCGTCGGGCTCGATACCCATGATGTCCGGGTCGACGAGATGGGGCACGCCGTCTTCTCCGATGATTACGTTCTCCGGCTTCACGTCGCCGTGGATGAGCCCCCGCGCGTGTAGGGCCGCCAGCGCGCCCGCGATGGCTCTTGCCACTGGCAGGAGGCGCTGTTCGCTTTGTGGGCCATTTTGATTCAGTTGGCGGAGGCTTCTGCCCTGCACGAACAGAAAGGCTGCGTATGCCTCGCCATCTCCGGTACTGCCCACATCCTCGATGATTGGCAGGCTCGTGTGTGCCACTGTCGAGAACCAGAGCGCCCGTCGACAAAAGTGTTCATTTGTCGATGGAGATGCCCCCTCGAGGGAGCGAAACATCTTTACGGCGAACTGCGTCGCGTCTCGCTTTGCCCGGTAGACGCGGGTGTGTACTCCTTGACCAAGGAGCTTTTCGATCTTCATGCCAGCTATGACCTCTGGCTCCACCGGCCGGGGCATTACCCCTCCCTTTGGTCGTCGTCGTGCGCCTGTCGACGAGCATTGCGACAAGCTCTGAAAGAGCTCCAGCTCGCCGTCTTTGCCGGGCAGACCCTAGGTTTGCCCCAGCCCTAAGAACAGGGGGACAAGCCCGCCCCTTGCCTCCTCAAAGGCGTAGCTCTACCGGGATTACGCGCTTGTTGCCGCCCTGGTAAAGGTCGATGATTCGTGCTCGGTAGGGAGGGCCGACAAGGGTCGAGCTACCCCCGTTGAGGACGACCAGGCCGCCACTTTGCACGCCGGCTCTTCGCATGACGTGGTGGTGACCGTGGAGAGCAAGAGCCACCCTACGCGAGACCGCCCAGCGACGCACGGAGTGGGCGTCCTGAAGGGGAAACATGAGACCCAGCTTCACCGAGCGGTTGGGCTGTGGAACCAGATGATGATGGAGGACCATGACTCGTGGTCCTGGCTCGGATGCTCCTAGGAGGCTGTCGAGCTTTTCGAGCTGTGCCCCCCCTACACGGCCCTCGACGAAGCAGACGACACGGGCAAAGAGACGTTCGTGCCGCCGCCTTTCGTGCGGCGGTAGTCCCGCATTGGAGTCGACTAGCAGGAAGGTCACCCCCGCGTGCGTCTCGACCCTGGGGAAAGAACCGAAGACATCCTCGAAGGCGCCGTGTTTTCCCGGACGCCCCACGTCGTGGTTGCCAGGAACGACCACGAAAGGAATCGAGCTGTCCTCGAGTGCTCGTCTGACGGCGGCCAGGGATTTGCGGTCGTTCGAACGCTGGACGAGATCTCCTGATATCACCACGACGTCGACCTGCGCATCCGAGAAAGCGCCGAGCCAAATCCGGAGGAGGTCCAAGGGATTGGGCTTTGCCAGTGGCCTGCCGAGGTGGAGATCGGAAAGATGGACGAGCCGGACGGCATCCTCACTCTTGTCGGTGGAGCGTCGCATCGGCTCTTCCGGGGCGGCCTTCTCGATCGGTGTGAAGCAGATCGCGCAGAAGGGCACATAGCGAATGAGCCATTCTCCGCATGTCTGGCATGTGCCAGGCCCGACGGTCGAAGAGTCCTCGAAGTCTCGAGGCGCGCGAAGAAGAAGAGCCACCAGTCAGTCCTCCGGTTCTCCCCTTGCTCCGATCTGTTTGCTCGCCGACATGGCGCTCACGAGAACCCCATCCTTCACCTCTTGATCGAGCTCCAACCTTCGCATCAAGGCATCTCTCGCTGCTACGTGGACGGCGGCATCGACGATCTGGCCAATGAACGCGTACGCCGCTATGCCGGATAGAATGGCTCCCCCCACGGGGACTACCCGCGCGATCGATCGCTCGGAAAGGCTTATTCCGCAGAGGCGCGAGAGGTGGCGAACCGCCTGCTCGGCAACGATTCGGCCGGAGCTTCCCGGCGTGATCCAAAGGTACTCGGCGAGCGTCTTCGCGCCGTAAGCCACGGATCCCAGCGTCAGCGGCGTCAAGACTTGTCGTTTGCCGCGACCAAGGTAGGCAAGGAGCCCCTCCCCGTCGGTGGACGAGCAGCCGAGGGCAAAGCTATCGCTGGTGAACCGAAGGCCATCCGCTGTTCTTACGTCTCGACCGAACAGAGCCCCGACTCGCGCGATTGCTCTGTAGGCAACGACGAGCGTGGCTCCCAGGTCCGCCGCCCCCGCGGCGACCGAAAGGCCTGGAGGTAGAAAAGCGGAAACCCCGGAGACCGCGGCCGCGCTGATTCGTTCATACCGAGCCGCATCTCTGGCTCTTTCGAGCAGGTCGATCCCCAGCCCTTGCTCCGCCCTGATGCGCTCGCCCTCCTCGAACCAGGGCTCCAGGTCGCCTGTGATCGCGGTGCGGCCCTGGAGTAGCGTTCGGAAAGCCGCCTGGCAGGCACCTTCCACTCCGGGCAGGTTCGTGAAGAGCCGGGCGGCATCGGTTATGGGCGAGGTTACCGCCACGATGGCGCGTTCCAAGGTGCTCCGGCTGCCTCCGCCGAAGCGTTCGACGAACCATTCCGAGACGGTCTCCCGTGTGCGAAGCTCCTGATCCGACATCTGGTCCCGGAGCTGATCCAACATCTTCTCCTCGTTCTTGAGCAGAAGGTAGGGATCACCTCTGTTGACGAACATCTCCAGCTCGTTCTTGACCTCGTTCAACGGAGCCCCGGCGCCGGTGAATCCAGTGATGTGAATCACTCTGTCGACGAAGTCTCGGGCATGTGTCGTGTAGTAGTTGGTTCGCGAGTAGAGGACGGCGAGATGCTCGGCCGCTCTTCGCGCCAGGTTCTTCTGCAGAAGGTCCGTGGGGTCGGTCTTCTGGAATCGTCCGATTGTCTTGATGATGGTGCGATCGGAGGGGCGAAAGAGGGGCTCACCGAAATGCCTGACGAGGGCCGCTTCCGCCAGTCGGCGAGCGTGATGGGGCTGATCGGCGGCAAGAACTCGCTGTACCTCGGCATCGAGTACTTCGGGCCGAGTGAGGCCCTTGGACCATTCGTATGCCTCCTCGAAGGGTCTATCCCAGGTGCGCTCGTTCAGGACCTCGATCATGACGTCGGGCTCTGGCTCGAGCCTGGACGCATGCTCGAGGACGGCCCTTGCATAGACCATGGTCTCTTCGTCCTCTAGGTAGATTCTGCCGAGGCGAACGATGGCCTGGTCCGCGTCGGTGATCTTCGGCTTGAGGCCGAAGTCGGCGCCGGAGGTCAAATCCTCGGGATGGGAGACCTCGGCTTGCACGATGGCTATTGCTTCGAGCAGGTCACGAGCGCCGTCCCTAAGGCCGGCCGCGAGACGAGCGTCGGCTAGGTCAAGGAGGCGGCGATCGTCACCCATTGCTCCCGATGCATCCGCCGCTTTGCATAGCTCTGCCAGAACGCCGACGTCGGTCTGCCACGGGGCATGTATCAAGTAGGCCCAACCGCGATCGCTTATGTCCGGTGATACGTCTCTGAGTGGCCAGGCGAAGGTTGCTACTAGGTAGAGAACGTCGGCGCTGGTAGCGCCGCGCTCCATGACTCGTCGAGCCAGGATCTCCGCTGCGCGCAGCACCATCGGTGTGATGACATGCGCCTTGGTGAAGAGCGAGAGCATCGCGTCGGAGGCGTGCTCGGGAAAGATCTTCGTGCCCGTGCCGGCGGCGATGAGGGACCGGCAAGCCACCGCTATCCGGTCTCCCGTCTCGTCGGCGGCGAATATCGAGGGATCGCGAAGAAAAGCGCTGCGCCCGTGGCGCAGCACCGCCTGGGCCCAGGACGCCCAAGCATCGAAGTCCGGGCGTCGATTCGGAGGGGAGGGAAGGTTTCCGAAATCTTGGG
>SKWY01000412.1 GCA_007128675.1 Deltaproteobacteria bacterium
AGTCCTACAGGACGTTCGCTATTCAGCTGACCGAAGGCATCTTGATGAAGCAGTTCCAGCTGCTTTTCGAGACGGGGCCGAACCCTGTCCCCAAGTTCACGATTATCAACTTCATGGCCAGTGACACAGCGGGGCATCACAAGGGGCCCCATCACGACATGATGCGTTTGGTCCTAGAGAACGTGAACCAGAGCATGGAGCTCATCTTCAGGTGGCTGACGGAGTGGGGGCTCATGGATGACACCGCCTTCATATTCACCGCGGATCATGGGATGCAGCTTGGAGATCCGGAGAGGGGAAGCCACCCGATGGATGCCTTGGAGGCGGCCACGTTCGACTACCAGACGGGCACGAAGTACAGCGTCTACTTCAGGTAGATCGATGAGAAACGACGCTGGTTCCTAGTAGCCCCCTCCATCTCATCGAAGGCCGGCCGCCTTTGAGAGCAGACCTGCCTCCGCTTCTTCTTTGCTACTCCTCGAGAGTCACCATACGCTCGACGACCTCTCCCTTGTCCACCACGATGGTGAGCTGCCGCTCTGTCCCCGTGCCCTCATGGCGAAGGGTGACTATTCGGCGGCCAGGCTCGACGGGAAGGCGGAAGACCGGGGTCGTCATGCCCGTATCCTCATCGTCGATGATGACCCTCGCCCATGGCCGAGAGTTCAGTGAGAGAAAGCCTCGGTCTTCCGTGGCGTCGTAATCCCTTGGCTGGTCTCGTCTTCCTCGCCACTGCCGGCCACTAGCCTCCTGGCGAAGAAGAGCCAAGGCGCGGGAAGCCTTCTCGATGCCGTCTTCGTCTCTGCGGTGGCGATGAATCTCCAACAGGCCGGAGTGGATCTCCGGGTCGAAGGGGTTGATCTTCTTCGCCCGAGAGAAGGCCGCTTCCGCCTCGTCCCATCTCTTCCCTGCTAGATAAACCCTCCCGAGATGCACATGGGTCGTGACGTAGTTGGGGTTCGGATCGACCGCTTCCTTCAGAACCTCCTCGGCCCGGTCCATGTTGCCGACCAGCATATATGTGACCGCCAGGCGATTGGGCAGCCGAGGTTGGCTGGGGCCCACCTCTTCATAGGCCTTCTGGTACTGCTTGGCCGCCGCCACATATCTCTCGCGCATTCGCAAGAGATCTCCGAGGCGAGTATGCTTGTCCGCCTTCGAACTCTCGGTCTTCGCTCCAGCTTCGAGATCCTCCTTGGCCGTGGAGGGGCCCGGCCTTTCAGCGCCGTCGGCATAGGTTCGCGCCTGAAGCCGTGCATGGGCATCCGTTCTCATGGGACGGGTCCGAAGCCAGGCTCGCCAATCCCTTTGGAATCGGTCGAATGGGACGCCAAGGGCGGCTTCGACCGCATCGGCGTCGTCCTTCCCGGCCTTCATCTCGCCCATGATCGATCTGAGGGCCGGATAGCCGCCGGAATCCATCACGATGTACTCGACGACGGAGAAGACCTGCGCGAAGGCGAGGGATGTGTGCTCTTGGCTAGGCAGAAGAGCCATCGAGGGATGCATCTCCTCGAAGGTGATGAAGTCGCGCTCACCGCGAAGAGCACTGGCAAGGAGCCCTTCGGCGTAAGGTGAGAGAGCCAGGCCCGCTTCGCCGCGCCATCTCGTCTCTTGATACTTGGCGATCCCTTCGTGCAGCCAGATGGGTACGGTGTTGTTCGAGACTCGGCTCACGACGTAGTGGACGTACTCGTGAGCCAGCGTGTCGAGCCAGGTGTAGCCCATCAGAAGGGCTCGGGGAGTCGTGAACATTATCTTGTTGTGCTTGCAGATCGCGACCGTGCCGGTGTTGCGTATCGCCGAGACCGGAAGACCACTTACGGCCGAGAGATCCTCGGCCCGGGTGTACGCCTCGACCACGATACGCCTTTCGGGAAAGTAGTCGAAGTCCGCGCCGATGTTCGCATAGGCTCTCTCCAGGGCATCGAGAGCGCGAGGGATGAGGATCTCGTCGGGTCCTGGAGCCACGCGAATCTCGAAGTTCTCGCTCTTCTCACTCACGTAACCTCGAGTCGCCTCTATCGTTGCTCTTGCGAAATCCAGATAGGCGTCTTGCGAGCGGCTCGATCCTTCGGCCGCCTGCGAGAGTAGCTCCACGGCACCCGCGTAGTCCTGCATGTAGAACTTCGCGCGGCCCGCGACGTATTGCACGGGCGGCAACTCGGGGTGCTCCGAGTACAAGGCCTCCGCGCCTTGATATGCCTCGTCGTATCGCCACTGCTGGAAGAGCGAGTGCACCTCGTGTATGCGTCGCGCCAGCGCCGCGGCGGGTTCGCTTTCGAGGACCGGTGGCGCCGGATCCGAGACAACTGGAGCCTGGCCGAAGACAGGCGTTGGTTGCGTGGCCCCCATGAACAGAAGCAGCGCCAACCCATGTCGCGCGGCGAAGCGATAGGCTCGGCGACGTACTTCGTGTCGGCTCATCTGACCAGCTCCTCGTAGTAGCGACGTACTTGCTCTTGGTAGCGTTCGGGTGTTCCTTCTCTCATGGCCTCCAGAAGCTCTCGTCTGAACTGCTCCGGCGCCTGGTACTGATCGGCGTCGGGTATCTCCACATGTTCTTGACTGAACCGGCCTCCACCGCTTCCGCTTCGGCCTCCCGATCTGCCAGCCAGCGGCAAGGGAATGCCCGAACCGCTGCCTCCACGTTGAGCCGCCTCCTCTAGCTGCTCTTGCAGCTCTCGAAGCCTCTCGGCCGCGGCGCGCTGCTGGCCGCTTGCCTGCCGAGCGTCATTCCCCTCGAGCCGGCGTTTCGCTTCGTTCATGTGCTGGCCGGCTGCCTGCAAGCTTCTTTCCATGTCGGGCGAGAAGAGGGGAGCCTGCTCGCCAATGGATTGCATCTGGCTCTCCAGACCTCTCGAGCGCTGGCGAAGGCTACATTGCTGGCCTGCCATCTCGGCCATGCGACTTTGCTCCTCGCCATCGAAGACCTCGCTGGGATCGGGGAATAGTCGACCAAGCTCCTCCACGATCGTCTCGGCATTTCTACGAGCCCTACCAGCCTTGGACGCCGCATCCCGGTAGTCCGGCACTCTCTCCTTCATGAAGTGGCTTCTTTGAGCCATGCGAGCCTGCTCGGTGAAGGAGTCGCCTGCCCTGGTGGTTCGATCGAGGGCCTGCTCGGCCATCTGCCTGGCTTCATCGAAGTCCCTGGCCTCGAGAAGCTGCGAGATGTCCTCCAACCTTAGCATCGCGGCCTCCACCGAATCCCGGTCGAAGCGGGTATACCCTTCGTCGAGCAGCTCGTCGGATATCTCGGAAAGAGCTTCATGGCCTTCACGCGCGAGCTTCGAGAGACGATCGATTAGGGCATCGAGCCGTCCCTCGATTCTTTCCTCCAGAGCTTCTTGGTACCTGTTGCGCAGCTCATCCGCCTGGGCGAGGAGGTTGTCTTGATCCCTCTTGACTCGCTGCAGCTCGTCGACGAACTCCATGACCTCTCGCTGCAGCTCGGCGTACTGCTCACCCCCGAAGTGCTCGTCCTGCTCCCTGAAGTCCTGGATCATCGAGTCGAGCTGGTTTGCCATTTCGAGCAACCTCGAGAGGGCGTCGTCCAGATCGCCTTCCTCGAGCATGCGCTGTACGTCGTCCAGGTTGCTCAAGAGATCGTCCTGCTCGCGAAGCTGCTCCATTGCCTCCAGGTTCAGATGCTCGTCGCGAATGCCTCGGGCCATCTCGGACATCCGCGCCATCAGCTCGTGTACTCGCTCCTTGATTCGCGCGATCTCCTCGCTGATGGCCGCTCTCGTCTCTTCGTCGGGGTCTTCGCGCAGCCGCTCGATCAGATCGGTCAGGCGCCGCTGGTGCTCTCGGATCTCCTCGGCCATGGCGATGAGATCTTGAAGCCTCTGCTTATCCAAGAGCGACTCCAGGTAGATAATGCCGTTCTCCAGCTCCGAGATGATCCGCTTTTGGCCGGACCTGACTCGAAGAGCTCTCGAGCGATCGTAGGTTTGACGGACTCGCGAGTGAGAATCGAAGAGCCTGACGGCGCTCTCGAACCGTCGATTCTCGGTGACCAGAGCCGATTGGATATTGTCCAAGGCATCGACGAGCGATGAGGGGGAGAGGGGATCCTCGCGAAGCTCCATTACGGTCTCGGCCATGGCGTCGGTGAGCTGGTTCATGTCGTAGCCGAGGTTCTTTGCGGTCTCCGCCTCCTCGATCTCCGTGGCCTCCATGCGACCCTCGGGAGGCTCGAAGGGAGCCTCTAGGTGATCCGCGAGCCTGTCGATCATGGCCTCCCAGTGTTTCTCCACTTCCGCCATCAAGGCTCGGTGGTGCTCGGCGGCCGAGAAGACCTTCAGGTAATGGGTGCGCGTCGTGCTTCTCTTCGGACCGGAGACGGTGTCGTTGTCGAGTGCCTCCAAGTACCAAGCGACTCGGTCACCCGGAGCCAGCCCAAGAGAGGTGAGATCCCAGGACCAGCGTCCCTCGATACGGTCGCGGCCGCCGCCCCGTCTGATCAGGCGGCGTTGCTCCTGGCCCCCCCTTATCCGCCAAGAGATGGCTATCTCCTTCAGGCCGTAGTCGTCCCTGGCTCTGTAGTCCAGTGCCAGTCGTTCCTGCTCGCGGATCTCTATCTCGTCGGCGCCTTCATGGCCTGGGATGCTTACTTCGATATCCGGATGCTCATCGGGCTCGATGGCGACTCTATGGGCAGGCCCCTCCGCGGTGGTGCGTCCTCGGGAGTCCAGGAAACGGAACCTGTAGTTTCCGGGGTCCGAAACAAGGAGCTTCCCGTGGAGATCCCTTCCATTCGAGACCTCGAGGGGGATCACGTTGTCTCCAACCAGGATTGCGGCGCCGTCCACGTCTCTGTCGGCTCTGGTGCGTATCTCGACCTCGGTTCCTCTCAGGGCCCGGATGTCTCCACCGGTGCCGCTGACGCTCCTGGGCGGAAGCCCGGTGTACTCCGGGTACCTGTAGACGAGCTCCACATCTCCGGTTATCAGCTCCGGCACCGCCGCCACCCCATCCGTGTAGAGGCCGGGAATATGGCTGCCCCTCGAGAGGAGCGCTTCGTAGCCGCGCCCCACGGTTTGGGGCAGCGCTAGAAAAGCGAGCGAGTGAACCATGGCCACGCCGAAAAGGGCCAGCCCGGCTCTTCGCAAGAGATCGAGTGGTACGGAGGGAGCCGGGTTTAGATGGGTGGCAATCTCCGCCATGCGTGCCACGTGAGCCTCGGCAAGCTCAATCGAGTAAGGCGGTGGGGAAAAGGAGCCATGGGAAATGCCTGGAGATCGAAGCTGGGAGCTGAACTCCACGGCACTGGCAAGCCCTACCGATGCTGGAATCCGGGACTCCAGGAATGCGGCGGTACGCTCGTCGCTGTGAACCTCTTGGAACGGTTTGAAGAAGAAACGCCAGGCAACGAAGCCGGTGCCACCTAGGAGAGCCAAGAGCAGGGTGACGCGCAGCCAGGGAGGTGCCGGCTCCGCCTCGGGGAGTAGTAGACCCGAAAAAAGGCTCGCCGACAGACCGAGCACAAGGGCGCCGGCGGCCAGGAGGCACAGCCCCGTTGCGCCACTTACTCCCATGGCGCGCTGCCTGGTCCTCGCCAGGAGATGGGCTAGCGGTTGGTCAACGTCTCTCCCGCGAGTCCTATGTGTCGCCTCGGTCGGCTGGGGCTCGTACATTGGAAGTGACGGCTCGAGGGGTGGCCTGTCCCGGGGGCTTACCGTCGATGTGGGATTGGCTCTCGAGCTTATGTCTCGTGTTCTGGGTAAACCACTATGGCCACAAACGGCCGCGATCCATGAAAACCTGGGGATAGTTCCGACTATTTCCTAGTAAGGCGGGAAATGCTCCTATTCAATGAGAACAAGATGACTCTACGCACGAAAAGCGGGCAACTCTACTTTCGCCAGACGTTTCTTCTATCGCGATTGTAGCTGTTGGCAACAGGGTCGGAGAAATGAGTAAGGCTCTGGGTGGGCTCATTGCCTGCTTCTGCCCCGAGCGGCCGTCTCCACGATTACCCGGGCTAGCTTTTCGGGGGCGTCTTCTTGGACGAAGTGGCCTGCCGGGAGGCGGACATGGCTCTGTCCCGCCGATCCCGGCACCCTATGACGCAGCACCTCCTCCGCTCCCTTGAAGAAGCGGTCGTGCTCGCCGAAAGCAGTGACGAAGGGCTTATCCCATGAGACCAGCACGGCCCAGGCCCTCCGATTGTCCCAGGCTTCGGGCTCGTCGGGCTGCCGGGGAACGATTCGGGTCAAGAGGCGCGCGCCCGTGGCGTGGCCGGTGGTTGGGAATGGGGCCTCGTAGGCCGCCTTCTCTTCCTCGGAGAGCTTGCGCTTGCATCCGGCCTGAACGGCAAGGCCGAATGAAAAGAAAGGAGAGTAGCGGGCGAGCAAATCCCAGGCCCCGAAGGCGGCTCCGAGAGGACGATCTCCCGTGGGAAGAAAGCCTCCGGCAACGACGATGGAAGAGAGGCGAGTGGGCATTCGCGAAGCCAGCCTCAAGCCGATGACGGTCGAGAGACCTTGGCAGACCAAAGTCGCTTCCTTCAGATCCAAAGCCTCCAGCCACGAGCCCAGCCAGGCCACATGGCCGCTCAAGGTGTAGGCTTCCTCGTTGGCGGGCTTATCCGACCTGCCGAACCCCACGAGGTCGGGCGCCATGGCTCGGTATCCCGCCTCGCCGACCATGGGAAGAACCTTCCTGTAGGAGTATGACCAGGCGGGGTCGCCATGCAGCATCACGACCGGTGGTCCGGTGACTGGTCCGGCCTCCAAGTGATGGATGCGCGGCCCCTCTACCTGTGTGTATCGAGGCGGAAAGGGACAGTCTACGAGGCCGTCGAAGCACTCGTCCGGGGTACGGAGGATGTCCATGGGCTCGCTATGGCAAACGGATGCGGGGTTTTTCAGGATGAGGGCGATAGAGGAGTATCGTTCGGCCTAGCAGCTGTACTTCGTGGCTACCCGTCCTCTCGGACAGCGTCTTGGAGACGGTCTTTCGATCGTCGGGAGAGTTCTCACCCAGCCTTATCTTGATGAGCTCGTGGTCGAGAAGTGCCTGATCCACGGCGGTGACCAGATTCTCGCTGATGCCTGCCGTCCCGACGAGCACCACGGGATCGAGGTGGTGTCCCAGGCCCCGGAGGTGTCGCCTCTGCTTTCCTGTAAGAGTCATCGAGCATACCGGTGCCCGCAAAACGGTTTCGCGTCAAGGGCTGTGGGAGATTAGATGAGACTAGGCCTCGTCGAGAGGTATGGCGACCTTGAAAGTAGTGGGCGCTTCGCTCTCACTCTCCAACCAGACCTCGCCTCCGTGAGCCTCGATGAGCCCCTTGGTGACGAACAGCCCCAGGCCCAGACCCTCGGCGGCCGAGGTCCGGGACAATCTTAGCTTGTGGAAACGCTCGAAGACGCGGGAGCGCTCCTCGGCCGGGATCCGGGGGCCTTCGTTGGAGACCGCGACGATGGCTCTGTCTTTCTCTCTCTGGATCGAGATGTCTATGGGCGTTTCCCGATGGCCGTGTGTCACCGCGTTCTTGATGATGTTGACGAGAGCCTGTTCGAAACGCTCCGGATCGACCGAGACCCGGAGCGATTCGTCTTCGCGCTGGAGGCGGACAGGCCTGCTCTCGGGAACGTTGCTCGATTCGATCGCGGCGTCGACCATGGAGGAGAGGTCGACGGCCTCCTTGTGCAGAAGAACCCTCCCCGACTCGATACGTGTTGCGTCGGACAGGTTCTGGATCATTTCGTCGAGCCGAGTCCCGGCCCTCTGGATGCGTTCGAGCAGACTTTGTGCCTCTTCGGCTCCCGCGAGTGCGGGATCGCTCATCAGAAGGCGTACGGCGAGGTCTATGGTGACTACGGGGCCGCGAAGATCATGAGAGATGATAGAGCGCCACTGCTCCCTCGAGCGCAAAAGCTCCTCCTCGGCGCCAATATCTCGATAGAAGCATATCGCGCCGATAAGCCTGCCTCCCTCGCTCGTCAATGGAAAGGCTTCGGCGGATACCGGCAGGAGCTGGCCGGCCGCTGTCTTCAGCTTCAGCCGCTCCGCCTTTTCTGGGCGCCTCTTTGAGAGCGCCAGGGCAACAGGGTCTCTATCCGCTGGCGCAGGCTCGTCGCTTCGCTCGAAAGGGGTAAGGTCCAAGGATGCGTGCTCTGTCCCAGGGCCTGCTCTTTCGCCCCCCAAGCGGTGCACAAGCGCTTTGCTCGCAAGGATTGGACGGCAGTGCTCGTCGACGATGACCACGTAATCGGGTGTATGCTCGATTAGCGCGTCCAAAAAGAGCCGGATCTGGTCTGCCGAAAGGCCACTTACGCCGCCGCCAGTGATGTCGTTCACCATCCTTGGACGTTATTGCGGCAATGTGAAGGGAGCAATAGACCAGAGCCCGGCGGGAGGAGGCTTCTTGTCCGGCGAGCCGGTCCGGAGTAAAGGGCAAACGATGATGCCCGGGGAAGGATCCACGGAAGAGAGCAGCGGGGACTATGCGCAGGGAGGCCGGCCGGGCTCCCCGGACATGTTCGACGGAATCGTCGAAGGCTACGACTTCTTGAACCGTATCCTATCTCTGGGCATGGATCAGCGTTGGAGACGCTCGACCGTGCAGACCCTGGATTTGGCTCCCAACGCTCGGGTGCTGGATCTTGCTACCGGCACGGGGGATCTCGCCCTCGCGCTTTCGAACCGTCATGGGGCCAGGACGGTGGTTGGGCTCGATCCGTCTCCATCGATGCTCGCTTCGGCAAGAAGAAAGCAAGAGAAGGCAAAGGCAAGAATTCTTCTGATCAGGGGTGATGCGCATATGCTCCCCTTCAGCGATGGAAGCTTCGATGCCGTCACCGTGGCCTTTGGGGTGCGTAACTTTTCCCAAAGGGCGCTCGCCCTCCACGAGATAAGGCGTGTCCTCGAACCTGGCGGCAGGCTCGTGGTTCTGGAGCTTTCCCCTCCCCCGAAGGGGCTTTCTGGTCTGCTCACGAGGCTCTGGGTGCGCTCGGCGGTTCCCTTTATCGGTGCTCGTTTCTCGAGTGGTGTCGCCTATCGTTACCTCGAGCAATCGGTCTGCGCGTTTCCTCGGCCCGCCGAGTTCGCAGAGGAGCTAGAGAGCACCGGCCTCACGGTCTTGGAGATACGTCAGCTTACCTTTGGGGCTTGCTGCCTATTCGTAGCCGAGCGTTCGCTAGGCTGAAAGCCTACGTCGGGGCTCCTAGCGGGGGTCTCAGGCCCCAATGTCGTCGGGTACCCGGTTGGCGGGGGGCGTCAACCGGCGAGATTCGGATGAGAAGCGGAAGTCTCACCCTGCCCCCGCACGCGCGGCATGCACAGATTACGATTGGAGGACGGCACATGAACCTTGTCATCGATACCGGCTCGTACAAGCCAAGCGAGGTGATTCGCCAAAGGATCATCGAGCACGCCCGGCATCTCGCGCAGCAAGCCGACGACATCGAGGAATGCCGCGTCCAGATTCAGCCGCTTGGCAGAAGTCCCTCTCATCCCGAAAGCTTCATAGCCCGCCTGGATATTGTGACCTCCGATGGTCGCATGGTGATAGGCGATCACGCGGGTTGGCCCTCTTCGGACAAGCCCGGCGGCGCGGTCGACCTATCCTTCCGGAGAGCTTTCGAGGTAGTGCGCCAGCATGCCCGTCATCGCCGTGGCCAGGTTCGTGAGCACAGAACTCCCGAACACGGGCAGACCCGCGCTCGCGTGGGGGTAGACTCCACTGGTTCCACTCCTACTCTCCGGCAGGATTAGGATTCGTCTCGACAGCTGTAGTCGCAGGCGTCCGGCTGACGCTGTCTTGCCGGAGGGGCAATCGGTTTGGCGACCGGTGATCACCGATGTGGGCGGCTCTGTGCCCATCGAGCCTCGAGCGAGGGCCTTTGGGGTAACGATTCTCGAGGAGTCCCGGCCTCGGCCTTGAGAGTCCCCCTCGTCCCGTTACCGTGGGATATGCCGAATTCGCTTCGAGCTGGGGACCCACGTGTCATGGGGAGGTCACAGTGCGATTGCCCCTTACTTGCCGAGCCGGTGAAAGGTGTTGTAAACGGGCAGAGTGAGAGAGGTCTGCGCGCATCGTTTTAGATTGTCGCGATAGGCTTTGCGGGCGATACGAACCTTGGATTTGCGGGAAAGAGAAGTCTTACCCCCTGCGAGGCGAGCGGATAGCCGGTGGAAACTGACGAAAGAGCACTCGTTACCCGAGCCCGTGAAGGTGACCACCGGGCCTTCGAGGCGCTGGTGCGTCAGTATCAGCGCCGCGTATTCAGAGTAGCGATGGGAATGCTGCGCAACGAGGATGACGCCCTCGAGATCGCGCAGGAGGCCTTCGTCAAGGCACATCGAAACCTAGAGCGCTTCAAGGGAGACTCCTCCTTCTATACCTGGATGCACAGAATCACCTCCAACCTGTGCATCGACTTCTTGCGCCGCCGTCGAGGCGAGTCGGTGGAGTACGACGACGGCATTTTGAGGGACTGTCCCGAGGGAGACGTGGCCGACGTCGCTCCCACCCACCCCGTCGCCCCCGTCCAGGCCGTGCTGGATAGGGAGCTTGGCGACAAGCTCGGCGAGGCGCTCGGAGCCCTCTCCGATGCGCACAGGCAGATCCTCGTCCTGAGGGAGGTAGAGGGGCTCTCCTACGAGGAGATCGCGGAGGTGCTCGGCATCAAGAAAGGGACCGTAATGAGTCGCCTTTTTCACGCCCGCAAGAACATGCAGGCGCGGCTGTGCTCCTATCTTTCCGAAAAGGAGCTGGCGGAGCTGACGGGAGAGAGCGAGCTGGAGGCGTCCTTGCCCGGCAGCAAGCTAAGTGGCTGAAATGAAACGAATTTTGAAATATCCAAAGAAGGGAGAGCCTGGCTCGAAGGACGACGTGGTCGTCGTATCGGTCCGATCTTATTGGGGGAAGAGGGTAAGGTAGAGTCGGGATGGTACTGGTTGATCCCTCCAGCATTGAAGATCCAGGGCGCGATATCCGTCACATGACTGGAAAGAGTCGAGGAGGCTGTTTTTCGCCCCGGCGGGAGCGATGAGAATGTCAGAGCAACGAAAGACGGAACTGGAGCTGTCGGCTTGGCTCGATGGAGAGCTCGATGGCGAGAAGGCAAGAGAGATCGAGGCCTTGCTCGCAAGGAGCCCGGAGCTTTCCGAGGAGGTCCGGTTGATGAGGGCCTCTGGGGCTCTCTTGCGGCAAGAGGTCGATGCCGCCGAGAGAGGGCTCGACATGTCGGACTTCTCGAGCCGTGTCATGGCTTCCATAGACTCCGCCCCCTCGCAAGAGATGAGCAAGAAAGGGGAGGCGGTCTCTTCCGGCGGCCTTCTCGGCAAGATACGTCGTGGGCTCGCCGATCTCTTGGCTGTCCATAGACCTGCTGTCGCGGCGGCCGCTACCATGCTCCTGGTCCTTGGGGGCAGCTCTTTCTACTTCCTTTTCTCCAATCAACCGGAGATAGACCCAGCAAGCCCGCTCCTCGTCCGCGGCGGGTCTACGGTCATAGAGGACTTGAGCTTCGGTGATGCAAGCGCCGTAGTCTATCGAACGGAGGCCGATGTGACGGTGATTTGGGTCACCGAGGACTAAACCACCCAATAGGAATCCACTCATGACGCGACTTTTGACACTCGCCCTCATAGGCGCTCTCTTCGTCTTCATCACGCCGCAACTCGTTTTGGCGGATGCGAAGGAGCCCGAGAAGGTCGAGGTGCGGGTTCACATCATCCATGCCTCCAACGAGGGTACGAAGGTCGATGCCAGTCTCGAGGATCTGCGCCGTCAGCTCGATGCCTTCAGCTTCTCTTCCTTTCGGCTTCTAGGCATGGAGTCGCTCACTTTGGCTTTTGGAGAGCAAGGGAGCATATCTCTGCCTGGCGAAAGGGAGCTGACGGTGCTTCCGCGGGATCGCGACGCAAAGCGGAGGCTTCGGCTCCGGCTCACGATCGGGGACATCATCGATACGTCCTACACGATTGCCGAGGGGGCCAGCCTCATCATTGGCGGGCCCCGCCATGAGGGTGGTCATCTCATTCTGGCCGTGACCCACATCGCGGCGCCGTGAGGTTCTCGGCCCTTCTTGTAGTCTCGATGACGGCCTGCATGGTGCCGGCCTTCGATGCTAGGGCTCACGAGACCGGCTCCTTGCATGTCCATGCTTTTGGCGAGATTGGAGCAAGGGCTCTCGACGGCGAGCTCTACATCGCTGTTCGCCCAGGCGTCGTTCTGGAGTCCGACTCCTTCAACCTGATCATCGCCCCTCTATTGCATTTCGGTCTCGACGATGACAACCGGCCTGCCCTTCGATCCGAGGATCTCGATTCTCTGGGCGACTACGGCAGGGCATTATACCTTTTGCACGCGAGAGGCCGAGACGGGCGCTGGGCTGTGAGAGCGGGGGCTCTCGCCAACGAGAGCCTCGGAAGCGGAAGCGTGGTTGGCGGCTGGGTAGCCTCTTTGGACCCGGATTCGGCCCGGACCGCGGTTCGCCTCGACATAAGCGGGGATGCCTTTTCCCTCGAGGCGATTGCTTCAGGCCTCTTCGATCTAGTGTTGCTCGCGGCGCGTCTTCAGGTCTCTCCAGTCGTCTTGGCAGGGGGTAGCGGCCGTGCCGCGGGGTCTTGGCGCATCGGAGTGTTGGGCGCCGTGGATCCGAACGCTCCCGTGGCGCTGTCCGGGGAGCTCGGTGGCGAGAGGAAGCCCGAAGCCGTCACGGAGGCCGTTGGTTACGTCGCCTTGGACATGCGCCTTACGCTCTACCGGGACCACAGAGTGCTCATAGAACCCTACACGGACGTCGTGTTCTCTGTCGGGGGCCCGCGAGCCGGCCAGGGTGCCCTACATTCGGGGCTGCTTACTCAGGTTGAGACAAGGGCCCCGTGGCGCTTCTTGCTCGAGGCCGAGGTGCGCCGGCTTGACGCCGGCTATCTGGCGCGGCCATTCGATGCGTTCTACTCGTTGGAGCGGTGGGGTTTTCCGATTGGAAGCTCATCCACGAAGGTCGCCGCGGATGCGATCGCGGCGGGGTGGGGAGGTG